>CAYPYQ010000163.1:0-1651 GCA_964414735.1 uncultured Hydromonas sp. | reverse complement strand
GAGGCCATGACGTCACGCATTTGCAGGAACATTTCCCGACTTTGCTTGATATAGGTACTCATCATACCCTGCATCATCGGCGTTTGGATCGCCAGTAGCTGTTGCCAAACTTCGCTGTCAATTTTTTGCTGCGCGTCACTTTTCGCTTCCGTCACGGCTAAGTCGCTCTGAATATCGGCAAAAGCTTGCATGTTCTTTTCCAAATAAGAACCGAGCATACCCTGCATGACGTTGCCATACGAACGGATGATCTGCGCCAGCATCTCGGTGGTAAACAGCGAGACGCCTTCGTTTTCCTCTTCCAAAATAATTTGGAGCAAAATACTGCGGGTCAAATCTTCATTGGTTTTCGCATCCAGCACAGTGAAGGTGTCATGTGCCAACACCATTTGTTTCACATCGGCCAAGGTGATGTAGGTTGAGGTCTGTGTATCGTACAAACGACGATTGGGATATTTTTTTATGATGTGCTGTTCATCGCGGCGGCGCATGTAAGCTCCTGTTTTAATCTGCTGGCTGTAACGAGTGATTCGGCTTAGGTGAAGGTACATTGTAAGCGCATCACACCTCTTGTTTCAATAGTGGACGGCAAGCCCGAGCGCTTTTGGATTTTTATCGTAAGTATTTGAAATATTTATTAAATGACGGTCTGTTTTTAGAAAGTCAGAGATTCAATACCTGAATCTCTGCATCGGCCACATCACTGAAAAACCGCCAGCGATCACGTACCGCATCGTCTAAGAATGTCGCGTAGTTTTGTGTGGATCCATGACTTGGTCGTGCGGTCAAACCCTCGCGTCGCTCCAGAACGCTTTGCGTATAACGCGCCACCGGTGCGCCTGAGTCGAGCAAAATTACCTGCCCGCCCAGATAACGGCGAATATCATCGGCAATGAACGGGTAATGCGTGCAGCCAAGCACCACCACGTCGGCACCGAATGCCTTTGTCGGCAGCAAATATTTGGCTAATAGGTCTTCCCACGCCTGACCGGTTATTTTGCCCGAGTCAATCGCATCAGCCCAGCCCACACACGCCACAGAGCGTAGTTGGATGCAGCTGTCTGCCGGCATGGTTCGACCGATCAAGGCTTGATATTTCGCGCTCTGCACCGTGCGTTGCGTTGCCAGCATGGTAATTTTTTGATTTTGGGTCAACTGCACTGCCGGTTTAATTGCCGGTTCCAATCCGACAAAAAACACATCGGGATAGCGCTCACGCACATAGGTCGCTCCGGCAGCCGTTGCCGTATTGCATGCCCAGACAATTGCCTTGCAACCGCGTGCCAAGAACCACTCGGTCATCAGCACCATTCGCTCGCGAATCCACTCTTCCGACTTATCACCGTACGGTACATTCGCATTATCCGCCACATAGATAAAATTCTCGTGCGGCATGGTGGCGTGCAAATGCCGCCAAACGCTCAAGCCACCCAAACCCGAATCGAAGACACCTATCGGCCCATCGCGCATGGCTGCCAAACTTGGCGCATTCGCTGCACGCAGCGCATTCGGATTCATCGGCGCAGTGATATCCAAAGCCTCAACGACGGTCGTGTGATTCATGTTTCGTTCTGCCATGCAGATAACTCTTCTTCAAAAAAACCAGCGGCGCGGCGCGCCACCCAGTTAAACGGCGGACGCACGCGTGGCG
>CAYPYQ010000162.1:0-8049 GCA_964414735.1 uncultured Hydromonas sp. | reverse complement strand
GATTTGTCATCGGGTAATCTGTACGTTGCCAAAGTGGGCGCTGGTTTTAATGTGATTCAGGGCGGCGAAGCCGCGCCGTTGACTTGGATTCATTTGGGACATGCGAGCAGCCGTGAGGTTGAACAAATGGCGGATAAGGTTAAACCACAAGACATCATGGAAGTACGTTTAGAGGATCCGAAAGACGCGAGCTTCACCAAAATCTTCATCAGTGGCAAAGCCAATTGGATCAAACTCAAACCGGGTATGGAAAAAGCCGCCGCTTTCCTCGAAACGCACCGCTACGCCGCACTCAAGGGTGCGACCATGGCGTTCACCAAGATGGAAGGCACCACCGTCAATGCCAAAGATAAAATTGCATACTCTGCGCTATCCTACATGCAGGACTCCATGGTTAAAGGGGGCAAGGGTTGGTACGAAGGCAGTGGCATTGCGTTGGACAAAGCCGTGAAATCCGGTGGCGTGATGCAATTGCCTATGAGTGGTCGTCAGCGTGATACCGACAAGAAAATGATTGAAAGCAACTGGGTTCCGACCCGTATCAATGCGTTGCTGGTAGGGCAAGATATCGAAGCGGATGAGCTGGGCAACACCTCGAATCCCAATCGCATTGGCAATCCGGACAACATCAAATTCTCTGAAAAACTACGTACCCTATTCATCGGTGAAGACAGCGGCCGCCACGTGAATAACTTCCTGTGGGCGTACAACGTAGACACCCACGATCTCACGCGCATCATGTCTGTGCCGGCAGGTGCGGAATCAACTGGTCTGCATGCGGTCGACGAAATCAATGGTTGGACCTACATCATGAGCAATTTCCAACATCCGGGAGACTGGGAAGAGCTGCATGCCAAGGTCAAGGACAAACTCGATCCGCTGATCCGCGCGAATTACAAAGATCGCTTTGCCGCTGCTGTGGGCTATCTCACGGCCGATGCGACGGGTATCAAACTGTAACCCTTTCAAAGTCTCCTTCACAATCTCCAAATGTGAACTTAATGGCGCCACGATTGTGGCGTCTTTTTTATGCGCCAGGCACGCACATATTCACTCCATCACCGATACGTATGCTCGTGGCATAATACGACCTATATGTTTAATTCAAATGAGCGGAACCACAGCATGCACGATACAGTTCAAACCACAGGCAATCCTTTTTCCGATTTGCGCGATTTGCCGCGTTGGGCAGAGATGAAACCTGAGTTCGTCGCCGAGGCGGTGCAAACGGCATTGTCCGAGGCGAAAAGCGCCGTACAAACGGTAGAAAAATTATCGTCCGAGCAGATCACTTGGGACAATTTTGTGGAGTTTCTCAACGATAAAGTCGAGCCACTCTCACGCATTTGGGAGGCAGTGAAGCATCTACATCATGTGGTGGACAATGAACAATGGCGCGAGCAATACAATCGCTTTTTGCCAGAGATTACCGAATTCTGGACGCAATTGGGGCAGAACGAAACCATTATGGCGCACTATCAGACGCTGGCGCAGGAGCCGAATTTTGCTGCGCTCTCGCCGACGCGCCAACACATCGTGACCAACGCGCTAAGGGATTTCACGATCTCAGGGGCGCTGCTCCAAGGCGAAGCACGCGCCGAATACGCACAGCTGGCCAACGAAGAGGCTCAGTTGCAAGCCAAATTCTCCGAAAATCTGCTCGACGCGACCAATGCCTACGCCTACTACGCGCGGCTGGACGAGTTGAATGGAATGCCAGACGACGTGTTGGCGGCGATGCGCGAAGCGGCGCAAGCCGACGATAAAGACGGCTACAAAATCTCGCTGCATTATCCGAGTTATTTCCCTGTGATGCAGTACGCCGATGACCGCGCGCTGCGCGAGCGCGTGTATCGAGCGAACGTGACGCGTGCGTCGGATTTGGGCGATGAAAAACTGGATAACACCGCGATCATGCAGCGTTTACTGGCGATTCGCCAGCGCATTGCCGCGCTGTTGGGCTATCCGAATTATGCCGAAGTCTCGCTCGCGCCAAAAATGGCCGAATCGGTGGCGCAGGTGAGCGCGTTTTTACTCGATTTGGCGGACAAGGCGCGACCGTTCGCCGAGCGTGATATGCAGGAATTGAAAGCCTTTGCCGCGCAGGAATTGGGCTTGAAAGAGCTACAAGCGTGGGACATGGCCTATGCCAGCGAAAAACTGCGCGAGCAGCGTTATGCGTTTTCTGAGCAAGAAGTGAAAAACTACTTCCCGCTGAAAAAATCGCTCGCCGGTTTGTTCCAAGTGATCGAATCGCTGTTCGGCGTGCGTTTGCAGCGCAATGAGGGCGTGCAGACGTGGCACAAAGACGTGCAGTATTTCGATGTGCTGAACCCAAGCGGCGCGGTCATTGGCGGCGTGTACCTCGATCCGTATGCACGTGCGGGCAAAAACTCTGGCGCGTGGATGGACGAAGTGCGCGTGCGTCGTCAGTTGGGAAATGATGTACAAACGCCGGTCGCGCACATGGTGTGCAACTTCACCACACCGCTGCAAGGCGAGGCTGACAGCTATTTGTACCACGACGATTTGATTACCCTGTTCCATGAGTCGGGTCATGCACTGCATCATTTGCTCACGCAGGTAGGGGATATGGATGTTTCCGGTATACGCGGCGTGGAATGGGATGCGGTCGAGCTGCCGAGTCAGTTCATGGAGAATTTCTGCTGGGACTACGACGTACTCGCGGGTATGAGCGCGCATGCGCAAACCGGCGCGACGCTGCCGCGCGCGTTGTTTGACAAAATGCTGGCGGCGAAAAACTTCCAATCCGGTATGCAAATGCTGCGCCAGATCGAGTTCTCGCTGTACGACATGCGTCTGCACGCTGAGTATCGGGATGCGCAGCCGGCTATGATTTTCAGCGTGATGAACGAGGTGCGCGATCGTGTGGCGGTGGTGCCGGTACCGGAATTTAATCGTTTTGCACACAGCTTCAGTCATATTTTCGCCGGTGGTTATTCGGCAGGCTATTTCAGTTACAAATGGGCGGAAGTGCTCTCGGCGGACGTGTTTGCGATGTTTGAGGAGGCGATGACTCAGGGCGAGCCGTTGCTGAATCAAGCATTAGGACAACGCTATTGGCACGAGGTGCTCGCTGTGGGCGGCTCGCGTCCGGCGATGACTTCATTCAAGGCGCTGCGTGGGCGTGAACCGCAGGTCGATGCGCTGCTGCGTCACAGTGGTTTGGCGGCATGACGGCGTTCCGGATAGGAAAAAGCCTTGCTGATGCAAGGCTTTTTTTCTGTGCGGGTGCTGCTTGGATTATGGTTGCGGTGCAGGAGCTGGTTGCGCTGCACGGTGTGTACGATGCAATTTTTTGGCTTTCTTAGGTGCTTTAACTTTTTTCTTTGCGTATTGATGTGCTGGTGCTTTAACTGCTGGCGCTGGCTGATTTGGTGCGGGTTGGGGTGTTGGTTGCGGTGCGGCAAAGCTGGCAATACTGGTCAAGCCAAAAGTGGCTGCTACAATCATGGCAATCATTTTCTTCATGGTTTTTTCCTTTCGAGTGAATGAAAACAAGAGGAGAGATCGTTTTCATGAGCGTATTTTAGAGGGCTGATATTGCTGTTATACGGGTGCTTTGTAAAGTTTTGTAAAGTGGTTTTCTGAATTTTTCTAAATGTAGGGTGAGTGACGCATGCTCTCCACATGTTCAAAAGCCTTGCTGGGATGCAAGGCTTTTGATTAAAGCAAAGTGGTGGAGTGAGTGTCCTTTGGTTGTCGCGAGCCGAGGCATGGCACGCGTGAGTTTAGGGGGTTAGCTGGTTTTTTTCACTACTTTTTTCGCAGTAGCGGATTTGTATACTTTGTGGTGTTTTTTCGTCTGATGAGCGGCTTTGGCGGATGCGGTTTTAGCGGCGGTCGCTGTAGGTGCCGTTGTTATCGGAGCTGTGGTGGCGGTTGCGGCGTAGCTGGCGACGGTTACCAGGCCGAATGCGGAAGCCAAGATCAATGTGGACAGTTTTTTCATGGTGGATTTCCTTTCAGAGGGGCGTTAGAAAACAACTCGGTGTCGTTTTCATGGTTGCCATTGTGGGGTCAATATCGGGCTTTGTCTGTTATGAAATGTAGCGCTGTGTAACCGAATGTTATGTGGTGGTTTCGGTGTTTTGAACGGAGTGTTTTTTTCCACTCGGTTCGTTAATTGGCCAGGTGATTTGAAAGCATGCGCCGCCGTAATGGCTGGTTGTGACGCTGGCTTTGCCTTGATGTGCTTGGGCGATGCTGTCGACAATCGCCAGCCCTAGGCCGTAACCACCGGTCTGCCGATTTCGGCTTTGATCCAGACGGTAAAATGCTTGGAAAATATGGTGTGCATGCTCTTCGGGGATGCCGACCCCGTCATCGGCAACCGAGAGTATGTAGTGGTCTATGGTTTCACGAAATGTGATATCAATGTGATTTTGGGCGAATTTTTTGGCATTGGTTAGCAAGTTACTGAATGCACGAGTGAGTAAATAGGCGTCGCCACGGCACTTGGTGTGCTCACTGCTGATGTTAATCTGCCATTCGATATCGGCAGGGGCATCGGTTTTGGCTTGGTTCACGCAGTCGTTGAGCCAAGGGCGCAGGGCAAAGGTTTGGGTGATGGGTTGGGCTGCATTCTGTGCGTCGACGGTGGCTTTGAACAGCAATTCGTTGACCAGCTGCTCGATGTGGTCGATGTCTTGGTTAAAATTGATTTTGTCTTCGGCTGCGGCCATATGATCCGGTAGTAGCGCCAAACGGTAGCGCAGCCGTGCCAGCGGTGTGCGGATTTCGTGAGCGATGTCTTGCATCAGGCGGTCTTGTTGCTGTATCAGTGTTGATATTTTACCGGTCATGCGATCAAACGCTTGCCCGATGGAGTAGACATTTGATTGACTGTCTAAATGCAGTTGGGTATCCATTTTGCCGGCACCGATGTTTTCGGCGGCGGATTCGATTTGCCGTAAATCGCGCCACAGCGGGCGCATCCATAGGTAGATCGGGATGGCCAGTGATAGGATCACAATGGAGAGAAAGGCGAGGTCGAGCAGTTGTAATTGCTTGAAAAAATAGGTGTAATTCACCGGTCCGACGGAGAGCAGATAATTGCTGTCCTGAATGCGTTGGATGTAGGTGTTGTCATGCTCAACAAACACCACGTCGCCTTGAGCCAGCGCATCCAGTGCGTTTTTGTCCAATTCGTAGGCGGCGTATGGTTCGATCTGAATATTAAAATCGCTGTCGATACGCTCGTTTTGCAGGATTGTTGGCCATTGTTCGGGCGGTTTGGTGTGCAGGTCTTGCTCAATGAGTGATAACACGGTGGCGAGCAAATCGCCGACGTAGTTTTCGCTGACCTCATCCATCGCTTTTTTGTAAAACAGTCCCAGACACGCAATGACTGCGATGAAAAAGCCCACCAGCAGCAGATAAAATTGGATAAAAATGCGGCGCATGATGTTGTATGGGGCGGTTGATGGTGAGCGGAAATGTGCAAAGCTCGGTTGGATTTTGAGCCTTTATGCATCTTCCCACGCATTGGGCGCAAGCAGATAGCCTTTGTTGCGCACGGTAATGATGCGGCGGTGTTCGCTCAAATCGTCGCCGAGTTTTTTGCGCAGTCGTGAAATATTGATGTCCACGCTGCGATCCAAGCCGTCGTAGTCAATCGCACGCAGGCTACGCAGCAGTTGATCACGACTCAGAATCATACCCGCATTGGATGCGAGTAGCCACAGTAATTCAAACTCGGTGCTGGATAGGGCAATGTTTATGCCATCTAAGCTGACACGGCGGCTGGCGGTGTCGATACTCAGTTTGCCAATATGCAGTTGTGGCGAAGTTTGCTGCTGTGACGGTTCTAGGGTTTGGCGTGTTTTGCGCTGACCGGATTGGCGTAATTGTGCTTGAATGCGTGCGAGTAGGATATTGGGTGGCGCTGTTTTGATGATGTAGTCATTGGCGCCCAGTTCCAGCCCGAGCACATGCTTGATTTCGCTGTCGTTGGCGGTAAACAGGATAATCGGTCGATCGTACTGTGTGCGTAATTGCTGGCAAATCGACAGGCCGTCTACATTTGGCAGCATGATGTCGAGCAGCAGCAGATCGGGCTGCTCCTGCAAAACGGTGGGGATGACATACCGGCCGTCTGCGACGATGGTGACGGAAAAGTCGTTGCGTTCCAAAAAAGTGCGGATCAGTTCGGCCAGATTGGCGTCGTCTTCGGCGAAAACGATGTGTGCTTGAGTCATGGGGTATCCACCAGTAAAATCAGTTGATTATTGTACAAGTGTAATCCATGAACTTTGTATCAATATGTAGCGCATCATTAGCAAGGCATAAAAAATGCCGACGATTAAAAACCGTCGGCTTGTTGAGTATGGGGGGTGTTCAGCAATCGTTACAGGCTGCCTTCTACACCTTCGACCAACCAGGATATACCGCTCAGGGCTTTGTCATCCAAGGCTTGATCTTTCGCCACTTTTTCCGCACCACTTTGATCTTTCAGCGGGCCAACGAAGATTTTACCGCCTTTGACCAATTCAGCTTTTTTGCTTTCAACCAAGGTTTTCACGTCCGCAGGTACCGCAGGATTCACGTCCACCAGATCAACCCATTTATCGGCAACGCCTTTCCATTGATTGTCCACATGTACTTTGCCTGCCAACGCGTCTTTCACCGCTTGGGTGTAGAAGTCGCCCCAGTTGATCACAGCAGAAGCCAAGTGTGCTTTTGGACCGTAGGCTTTCATGTTCGAATCCCAACCAAATGCGTACACGCCTTTTTCTTCAGCGGTTTTCAATACGGCTGGCGAGTCGGTGTTTTGCAGCAATACGTCCGCGCCTTGGCCGATCAGGCTTTCCGCGGCTTGGCGCTCTTTGTTCATGTCAAACCATGAACCGGTGAACACCACTTTGGTTTTCACCGCAGGATTCACGCTGCGCGCACCCAAAGTGTAGGCGTTGATGTTGCGGATGACTTCAGGAATTTTTACGGAAGCCACGAAACCCAAGGTGTTGGTTTTGGTCATTTTGCCCGCCATCACGCCAGCCAAATAGGCAGACTCATAGGTGCGTGCTTCGTAAGTGCCCATGTTCGGCGCGTTTTTGTAGCCGGTTGCGTGGTAGAACATGGTTTTCGGGCTGGTTTGTGCGACTTTCAGCGTTGGATCCATGAAGCCGAATGAGGTGGTGAAAATCACGTTGTTGCCTTTGGCCACCAGATCGCGGATCACGCGCTCAGCATCGGCACCTTCTTTCACGCTTTCAACTTGTTGCGTGGTCACGGTCACGCCATCTTTGGCCAAGGCTTCGATCATGGCTTTACGGCCATTGTCGTGTGCGAAGGTCCAGCCGCCGTCGCCCACAGGGCCAACGTAGACGAAGCCTGCTTTGATTTCTTTCGCACCAGCGGCAGTCGGTGCTGCGGCTGGCGCTTGATCCGCTGGCTTGGCTGCGTCTTTAGCGCCGCCGCAGGCCATCAGAGTGAATGCGGTGAGAATGGAGGCCGCAGAACCAGCAGTACGACCCAATGAGAATGAAAATGCCATGATGACTCCAATGAAGAGAAAAACAAAAACTACGTGAAAAAACGGATTTAAGGTAAAAACGGTTGTGATAATGACATCGGCGCATTCATGCGAATCTTGCGCCAGTCACGTGAAATCCAGCACAGCACGATCACTGTGGCCACATACGGTAGGGCGTTGAGCACCTGCACATTGGTCATGAACGCCGCCAAGGATTTCACCACGCCCGACTGATGCGCCAGCCAATCCTGAATCGGTTGATTCGCTGCTTGCACCGCAAATCCGAGTGAGCGCATCAAGCCAAACAATAAAGCGCCAAAAATCAAACGCGCCGGATGCCATGTGGCAAATACCACCAAAGCCACCGCAATCCAGCCCACACCGCCGGTAATGCCTTCCTGCCACGCTTTGAACTGCACCAGCGCGACAAACGCACCGGCAAATCCCGCCATCGCCCCGCCCAAAAGGGTCATCGCGTAGCGGATTTTCAATACATCGTAGCCGATCGAGTGCGCGACGCTCGGCGATTCGCCCACGGCACGCACCATCAG
>CAYPYQ010000161.1:0-4947 GCA_964414735.1 uncultured Hydromonas sp. | reverse complement strand
ATTGCCTTTGTACTCGCCAGCTTGCTGGTGCTGCTCATCGGCGAGGATCCGTTGCAAACCATGCGCGTGCTGTTCCAAGGCGCATTTGTCACGCCGGGCGGCTTTGCCTTTACGCTGTACTACGCCACTTCGCTGATTTTCACGGGCTTGGCGGTGATGCTGGCTTTTCACGCAGGGCTGTTTAATATCGGTGGCGAAGGGCAGGCATACTTTGCGGGCTTGGGTGTTGCCCTCGCCTGTCTGAGCATGGACTCGTTCCTGCCTGCACCCGTGATGTTCCTCGTCGCCATGCTCGCAGCCATGGTATTTGGCGCGGCGTGGGCATACATTGCCGGCTTTTTACAAGCCAAACGCGGTGCGCACGTCGTGGTCACCACGATTATGCTCAACTACATCGTCGCCGCGCTCATCAGCTACCTGATGGTACGTTTTTTGCGCTCCAGTGACGGTTCGGTGGAAACGCGCAACTTTAACGCCGATGCGGTATTGCCTCGTTTCTCACAGTTATTCCCTGATTTTATGATCGACTCACCACTGAACTTTGCCTTCATCGTGGCGCTGCTCGCGGCAGCGTGGACGTGGTGGCTGATCTGGCGCTCGCGTCTGGGCTATGAAATCCGTGTGGTCGGTCAGAATCAACAAGCCGCTCAATACGCCGGTATTTCGGTATCGAAAATTATCATCATCACCATGATGATTTCCGGTGCTTTGGCCGGCTTGATGGCGCTGAATGCTGTGTACGGCGCGCAAGGTCGCCTGAGCTTGGGCTACACCGCCGGTGTCGGTTTCATGGGCATTGCGGTGGCATTGATGGGACGCAACCATCCGGTTGGCGTGATTCTGGCGGCGATCTTGTTCGGCGCACTCACGCAAGGCGGCTCGGAAATGCAGTTTGAAATGCCACAGGTGAGCCGTGAGTTTAATGTCGTGATTCAAGGTCTGGTGATTTTCTTCGTTGCCGCTTTGGACGGTTTGATTCGTAAGCCAATTGAACGTTGGTATCAAAAAATGCGAGGTGCATGATGAGCTTGGATATTTCGATTACCCCAATCTTAGGCAGTGGTGTGCGCTACGCAGTACCATTGGTTTTGGCCGCGATGGGCGGTCTGATGTCCGAGCGCTCCGGCACGGTCGACATCGGTCTGGAAGGGAAAATGCTGATCGCCGCTTTTGCCGCCGCGACCACCGCCGCCCTGCTCGGTGCGGATGGCAGTATGGCTCCGCTGCTGGTGATGATGCTGTCGGTTTTAGCCGCGATTGCCGCGAGTACTTTTTTCGCGATGCTGCATGGTTTTGCTACCATCAGTCAAAAAAGCGATCACACGATTTCCGGTCTGGCGATCAATATTTTGGCCTCGGGTTTGACCATGTTTTTGGGCCACGCGATTTTCAAACAAGGCGGTCAAACACCGTTGCTAAACGATAATTTGCGTTTTACCCGCATCGTGCTTCCCGGTGCGGAGGCGATGAAAGACATTCCGTTCATCGGACCTTTTTACAACCAAGTGATTTCAGGACACCATCTGCTGGCGTATGTCGCCGTACTCGCGGTGGCTGCGACTTCGTTCATCCTGTTCCGCACACGTTTGGGTTTGCACATTCGCGCGGTGGGTGAGGAGCCAAATGCCGTGGATACCGCCGGTTTGTCGGTGAACCGCCTGCGCTACACCGCCTTGCTGTGGACCGGTTTGATGTGTGGTCTGGCCGGCGTGACCTTGTCAATGGCGCAAAACGGCGGCTTCGTACGTGAGATGAGCGCGGGTATGGGCTATATGGCGCTGGCTGCGGTGATCTTTGGTAAATGGCGCCCGTGGCAAACGCTGTTGGCATGTTTCCTATTTGGCTTGTCCACCGCTTTGTCCGACGCCTTGTCTGGCCGCACCATCGCGGGTGTACAAGTGCCTTCGCAGTTTTTCAACGCGTTGCCGTACATCCTTACTGTGATCCTGTTGGCCGGTTTTGTCGGCAAATCCATCGCGCCAAAAGCCGTGGGCCGTCCGTATGTCAAAGAACGATAAACACAGGGAGAAACCATGATTATCAATTTTGGCTCGATTAACATTGACCATGTATACCGCGTGCCGCACTTCGTCGCACCGGGTGAAACACTCGGCTCCACCGCGTACAGCAAAGGTCTGGGTGGCAAAGGATTCAATCAATCCATCGCCCTGTATCGCGCAGGTGCAGACGTGCGTCATGTCGGCTGCATCGGCGTAGACGATGCGGCTGCGGGTGCTTGGCTACACAAACAGCTCACGGGGCTGGGTTTGGATTTATCCGGTATTCAAGCCGTCGAAACGGCTACCGGCCACGCCCTGATTCAGGTCAATGACGAAGGCGAGAATTGCATCTTGCTCTACCCCGGCGCAAACCACGAGCTGACCGACGCACAGATCAATGCTGAATTGAGCAACAACGCTGCCGAATGGGTACTGCTGCAAAACGAAACCAATGCGATTGACACCATCATCCATCAAGCACACGCCGCAGGCAAAAAAGTCGTATTCAACCCCGCGCCGTGCCGCCCTGAGTTAGCACAGCTACCGCTACACAAACTGCACACACTGATTGTCAACGAAATCGAAGCGCAACAATTAAGCGGCATGAATGACCTGCAACAGGCATTGGACAAACTATCGACACTGTGTCCGAATATCATTCTGACCCTCGGCGGTGACGGCGTGCGCTACATCGGCCAAGCCGGACAACACACCGTCGCGGCAAAAAAAGTCGAAGTCGTCGATACCACCGCAGCGGGCGACACCTTCATCGGCTACTACCTCGCCAGCATAGCAGATGGGATGGACGTGCGCGCTGCACTGGAGCGTGCCAATGCCGCCGCCGCCATTACCGTCACGCGACCGGGGGCGGTCAGCGCGATTCCGTTTGCCCACGAGTTAACAAACTAACGAATTAACACAACAACCAAAAGCCACACTCAAAATACATTAGACCAGCGTCTGAAATATTTTGAGTGGCACAGAGAGGAAAAACATGACTTACAAAATGATTATCGACACCGATCCAGGCGTAGATGACGCACTGGCGATTGCCTACGCGGTCAACCACCCCGAGATCGAACTCGTCGGTCTGACCACCATTTTTGGCAATGTGTCCGTGGATCAATCCACCATCAATGCGGGTTACCTGCTAGATCTGCTCGAACACAAACACATCCCTGTCGCCAAAGGCGCGAGCGTACCACTCAAGCAAACGCCGCACAGCTTCCCTGATTTCGTCCACGGCAAAAATGGCTTTGGCGACATCGCAGTTGAATACCCTGCCGACTTTAAACCGCACGCATTGAGTGCGGCTGATTTCATCATTGAGCAAATCAATCAAAATCCAGGCGAAATCATCCTCGTACCCATCGGCCCGTTGACCAACATCGCCTTGGCTTTGCAAAAAGACCCGAGCATCGCGCACAAAGTCAAACAAGTCGTCATCATGGGCGGTGCCGCGCACGTGGAAGGCAACGTCTCCCCTGCCGCCGAAGCCAACGTCTGGAACGACGCGCACGCCGGTCAAATCGTATTCTCCGCACCGTGGGAAATCGTCATGGTCGGTCTGGACGTGACCTACCAAACCCTTATGACCATGGACGACATGGCGCGCGTCAAAGCCGCCGCGCCGAAAACCGGCAGTTTCCTGTACGATATCTGCGCACACTACGCTGATTTTTACCAAAATACCGCGGGCTTTTCCGGCTTCTCACTGCACGACCCAGCGACGCTCATGTACGTCACCAATCCGGAAGTATTCAAAACCCAACAAGGCCAAATTGACGTCGTGGTCGATGCCTCAGGCTATGGCAAAACCTTCTTCGCACCGAAAGGCCGTACCTACGCCGAACCGTGCTGGTCGGAGCGTGACAACGTGCATCTGTGCGTCGAAGTGGATGCGGATGGTGTGCTCAAACTGATGGAAGAATATTTGTCCAAAGGCAAATAGGAACTTCATTATCATCCATTAAAAAACGCGGGACAACATCCCGCGTTTTTTGAGTCTGAATCCCGAACTATTAAAGTCGACTGAGTTGTCTCAGCCGAGAGGAACTGGGTGATCGGGAGACAGCAAAGCGGACTTGACCGGAACAAATTATTCAGTATCTTCTGTCTTCGCTCGCCCCACGCCGTGAAACTCAAGCTCCAAATCTTCAAGTTCCACGGAGAGGTAAGCCGAAATATGTCCACAAAGATACCCAAGGCGTGCCCGAACAGTGTGTTTATCTTTCTTTAGCTCCGTCCAGCATTTCCCGAGCGGGCTCCCGATTCGTTCAAGGTCGGAGTCCGAAATTTTGTAGTCCATCTCATGAGAGCATTTATTACGAAGTTTATTCAAATTACGCAATGAAGAAAGAAGATTGTCTGGAACTCTATCGGATGCCTCTACGATTCCAAGTTTTTGAGCATACGAATAATTTCCAGAATCGATGAGCTTGTCGCCTCGAGCGAGCACTAAACGGATCATCTGCTCTAAATAGAACTCGGTAAGAAGATGAAATTTCAGAGCAGTGGCGACCGAATCTTCAGACATTGTTCCCTTATACAAGGCGTAATCCCTATTCGCTACCTCTTTAACCGATTTACTTGCCACACTCATGAGATACCTACCTATTATTATGTATCATTCCCTCAAATGACATTTTTGAATTGATGCATAACACGTCTGTTTATCGATATTAACGTGTTTGATTCTAATAGCTACAAAACTGAAAGTCCAAACACTTTTATCTACCAATCTCAGAAAATTATGCCCCAAATTACTCAATCTGGAGCATTCGACTTCCTCGGTCTTCCCCTTGCCGCAGGCCGTACACGCCGTCCGGTTTGTTCTTCGATCTGTGCCAGCAGTGCGTCGCTTCCCAACATCCAGCCCGTTTGTACCGCGTGTTCCAATGCCTTGCGGGTGTTTTGTGTGATGCCCTGCTCAATCAGTTGCGCGTAG
>CAYPYQ010000160.1:0-2623 GCA_964414735.1 uncultured Hydromonas sp. | reverse complement strand
CCGCTGGGGATGATCTGCATCTGTGCAGGGGAAAAAGCCGCCAACGCCGCATGAGCAATGCGAAAATGCGCCCGATGCGGCGGATTGAAACTGCCGCCAAATAAAATGATGCTGGGCGTTTGTTCGGCGGCAGTCATGGGTTTTAGATTAAATCAACGGCGCGGTAGCCAATATCACTGCGGTATTGCATGCCGTGAAAGCGGATGTTGTCGATGTGGTTGTATGCCAATTGTTGTGCTTCGCGCAGCGTCGGTGCAGTGGCGGTGACGCACAATACACGGCCGCCGCTGGTGACGGGCATGCCTTCGGAGTTGATTTGCGTGCCGGCGTGGAAGGTCACGCAGGTGTCGCTGTCCTCAGCGATTTTGAGTACATCGCCGGTGCGCGGTGTGTCGGGGTATTTTTCTGCGGCCAAAACCACGCCGAGCGCGACGTTGTTGCTCCAGTCCAATTGCACCTCGTTGAGCTTGCCTTGCGTCGCGGCGGACAATACGTCAAATAAGTCAGAGTTCAGACGACGCATGATCGGCTGGGTTTCCGGGTCGCCCATGCGACAGTTAAATTCCAATACTTTGATGGAGCCGTCCGGTGACACCATCAGCCCTGCGTATAAAAATCCGGTGAACACGATGCCGTCGGTTTTCATGCCGTTCAGTGTCGGGTAAATCACTTCATTCATCGCGCGCTCGTACACGTCCGGTGTGACCACGGGTGCGGGTGAGTACGCGCCCATGCCGCCGGTATTCGGCCCTTGATCACCATCGAGCAGGCGTTTGTGGTCTTGCGACGTGGCCAATGGCAGTGCGTGCTCGCCATCGCACAGCACGATGAAGCTGGCTTCTTCGCCGGCCAAGAATTCTTCGATCACCACGCGTGCGCCGGCATCGCCCAAGCGGTTGCCCTCGAGCATGTCGTCGATCGCTTTGTGTGCTTCGGCTTCGGTCATGGCGACCACGACGCCTTTGCCTGCGGCCAAGCCATCGGCTTTGATGACAATCGGCGCGCCGTGCTGGTTCACGTAGTCATGCGCGGCTTGAGCTTCGGTGAATACGCCGTAAAATGCCGTTGGGATATGGTGCCGCGCCATGAAGTCCTTGGCAAATGCTTTGGAGCTTTCGAGTTGTGCGGCGGCTTTGGTCGGGCCGAATATGGCTAAATTTTCAGCACGGAATGCGTCCACCACGCCTTTGGCCAGTGGTGCTTCAGGTCCCACCACGGTCAGGTCTATGGCATTGGTTTTGGCAAATTGCACCAATGCGGCGTTATCCACCTGCGTGATGTTGGTGGTTTTGGGTAAAGTGGCCGTGCCGGCGTTGCCCGGCGCCACAAACACCGCACTGACTTTTTCCGATTGAGCCAGTTTCCATGCCAGGGCGTGCTCGCGCCCGCCCGATCCAATAACCAATACTTTCATTGTGTTTATCCTGAATTTTTACAAAAACTAGCGTTATTTTACTGGTTTATCTGGAGTCGGGCTGGAATATCTTGTAAAGTTGTGCCTGATTCCGTCAATAAGGCATGCAGATTGATGGCAAATTGATACAGAAAGAATTTCTATGGGAAAAATGCGTTTTAGTCAACGCCCAAGATCATTCCGCCTTTGGTATGCGTTCTTGCTGGTGCTATGCATCGCGCCGCTGGCGGCGGCGGAGTATTTGCAGCGTTGGCTCGATATTGCGCCGTGTCCATTGTGCGTGATGCAGCGCTATGGTTTTGGGGTGATGGGTTTGTTTGCCTTGTTCGGGGTACTGCTGGGGCGTTTGCCACGCTGGGCGGATTTGCTGGCGGCATTGTCGGGCTTGGCGGCGGCGGCGGTGGCGGCGTATCATGTGTCGATTTTGATGCGGCCGTCGGCGCAGTGTGGTATTGATCCGGTGGAAAACTTCGTTAATCGCCTGCCGATGGCGCAGTGGTGGCCAGAGATGTTCTCTGCCAGCGGCTTGTGCAATGCGCGTTTGCCATTGATTTTCGGTTTGTCGTTTCCCATGTGGGCACTGATTACCTTGTCATTAACGGCGTTGGTCTGGTTGGCGTTGTGGCGTAAACGCCGTTGATGCGGATTTCAGGGTTTGTCAAACCGGCAGACGCATGCTATAATGTTCGCCTTTGCAGAATAGGCGGTTAGCTCAGTTGGTTAGAGCGCCACGTTGACATCGTGGAGGTCGTTGGTTCGAATCCAATATCGCCTACCAGAATTTTTTGAAAAATATATGTTCATTACCACCACGACCACCACAGTAACGGGCACAACCACGGTTGTGACGCGGTGAGTCGTCTGAGATGAGCAAGTAAAAAAAGACAAAGACTCACGCATGTGGGTCTTTTTTTGTGCCAATTTTTGTTTTTATGATTTGAAATCAGAGGATATCATGATCAATATCACGCTCCCAGATGGTTCGATTCGCAGCTTTGATGCGCCGGTGACGGTGGCTCAGGTCGCGGCGAGTATCGGTACAGGCTTGGCCAAGGCCGCACTGGCCGGTAAAGTCAATGGCGAGCTGGTCGATACCTCGTATCTGCTCGATAACGACGCACAACTGGCGATCATCACCGATAAAGACGCCGATGGTGTGGATGTGATTCGTCACTCAACCGCGCATTTGCTCGCGTATGCGGTCAAATC
>CAYPYQ010000159.1:0-1446 GCA_964414735.1 uncultured Hydromonas sp. | reverse complement strand
TTGGCGAATTTTGTGCCGGCCAAAGGTCGTTTGCAAACGCATCGTTTGCCCGCTTTGGGCGAAGGCGTGATTTTGATTGATGATACGTATAACGCCAATCCTGATTCCGTTTTGGCGGCGATTGAAGTGCTGGCCAATTCCGCCGGACGCAAAATTTTGGTGCTCGGCGATATGGGTGAAGTCGGGGATGAGGGCGAAGCGTTCCACGCAGAAATCGGCGCACATGCGGCGCAACGAGGTGTGAATGTATTGCTCGCAACCGGTGAAATGATGCGCGCTGCGGCACAGGCGTTCGGCGCAGGTGCGCAGCATTTTGACGACGTGAACGCGATTGCCGATGTGGTGCGCGCGCATGTACAGAGCGGAGCGAATACGATTTTGGTTAAAGGTTCGCGCTTTATGGGTATGGAACGGGTGGTGGAGGCGCTGTTGAACACGGCCTCATCGCAAGCTCAAGAGACCAACAACAATAACGATTAAAGGAATCCACAATGCTACTGGAACTGGCCAAATGGCTCTCACAATTGTCACCGGAAATGCGGTTTTTCTCGGTGTTCAATTACCTGACTTTGCGTGCATTGCTCGCCTGTGCGACGGCGCTGATTATCGGCTGGACGTTCGGGCCACGTGTGATTCGTCGTTTGGCGGAAATGAAGTTTGGTCAAGCGGTACGTACCGATGGGCCGCAAACACATTTGGTCAAACAGGGTACGCCGACCATGGGCGGCGCCTTGATTTTGATCTCGATTGCGATTTCGGTGCTGCTGTGGGCGGACTTGTCCAACCGTTTTATTTGGATTCTGATGTTGGTGACCATGGGCTTTGGTTGGGTTGGCTGGGCGGATGACTATCGCAAAATCGTCAATCGTGATCCGAACGGTATGCCGAGCCGCGAAAAATACATGTGGCAAACCATCATCGGTGTGATCGCTGCAATTGGTTTGGCGTTCTCGGTATCCGCCGGTTCGGAAGCGCAAACATTCAAGTTGTTTTGGCAATGGCTGATGAGCGGTATGACCATGCCGCTGCCGAATAAAGCCGATTTGATCGTACCGTTTTTCAAAACTGTGAGCATGCCGCTGGGTGTATTTGGCTTCATGATTTTGTCCTACTTCGTGATTGTCGGTACCAGCAATGCGGTCAACTTGACCGACGGTTTGGACGGTTTGGCGATTATGCCGACGGTGCTGGTCGGTGTGGGTTTGGGGATTTTTGCTTACGTTGAGGGTAACTTCAATTATTCACGTTATCTGCTGCTGCCTCATATCAAAGGCGCGGGTGAAGTGTTGGTGTTCTGTGCGGCGATGGCGGGCGCGGGGCTGTTTGTGGTGAAGAAGAAGAAGGGCAGGCGTAAAATGCAGGTGGGAGAGTATGGGAGATGGATGAAGGGTGCGAGAGGAAGAGGAACATGATAGGTGGCTTAAATAGCCACCGTGGCCGTAATGG
>CAYPYQ010000158.1:0-9846 GCA_964414735.1 uncultured Hydromonas sp. | reverse complement strand
AAAATCTTGAGCATATGTAGTTCTTGTACCCACGATTTGGACACAGCAATCACGTTTTGTCGTTTTTATTTTTAGTTAATCTTAGATATGGGGGTCGTTTATGAGCGATCAAAATCCAAAAGACCTGCAAGATAAAGAACGCCGTAATCTTCTGATTGCGACGGGCGGTGTGGGGGCTTTAGGTGCGTGTGCGATGGCAGCGCCAATGGTGGCGAGCTTTGCGCCGTCGGTTCGAGCCAAAGCCAGCGGTGCGCCGGTGGAAGTCGATATTGCCGATCTAAAACCAGGCGAGCAGAAAATTGCAGAATGGCGTGGTAAACCGGTTTGGGTTTTGCGTCGAACCGAAGAAATGACCGCGAATTTGCACAAACACGATGGCGAATTGGTCGATCCTCAATCCAAAGACCCGTACAGCATGCCGCTGCCGGACTATTGCAACAATGAGTTCCGTTGCCGTCCTGAGCATAAAGATGTCATGGTGATGGTCGGTGTCTGTACCCATTTGGGCTGCTCACCGGACAGCAAATTCAAAGAAGGCGGCGGCGGTTCTCTGCCCGCCGATTGGCCAGGTGGCTATTTGTGCCCTTGCCACGGCTCCACTTTTGACTTGGCCGGCCGCGTGTTTAAAAATAAACCAGCGCCGAAAAACTTGGACGTACCGCGTTACATGTTTATTTCCGACACCAAATTGGTCATTGGTAAAGATGAGAAAGGCGAAGCATAATCATGGCAGATCACAATCAAACCACTGAAACAGGCGGCTTGATCGGCTGGATCGATCAGCGCTTTCCTTTGACCAAAATGTACAAAGAGCATATGTCTGAGTACTATGCGCCGAAGAACTTCAACTTCTGGTACATCTTTGGCGTATTGTCCATGGTCGTTTTGGCCATTCAAATCGTGACCGGTATTTTCCTGGTGATGAACTACAAACCGGATGCGGCGTTGAATGCTTCTGGTGTACCAGTGGCATTCGCCAGCGTGGAGTACATCATGCGTGAGGTGTCGGGTGGTAAATACATCCGTTTCATGCACTCAACCGGCGCGTCTGCGTTCTTTATCGTTGTCTATTTGCACATGTTCCGTGGTTTGCTCTACGGCTCATATCGCAAACCGCGTGAATTGGTGTGGATCTTCGGCTGTGCGATTTTCCTCGCGCTGATGGCTGAGGCCTTCATGGGCTATCTGTTGCCGTGGGGTCAAATGTCGTTCTGGGGCGCGCAGGTGATTGTGAACTTGTTCTCCGCGATTCCACTGATCGGTCCGGATCTATCTGTATTCATCCGTGGTGACTATGTGGTGGGTGACGCAACTTTGAACCGCTTCTTCTCGCTGCACGTCATTGCCGTACCGCTGGTTTTGATCGGTTTGGTGGTGGCACACGTGATTGCGCTGCATGAAGTCGGCTCGAATAACCCGGATGGTATCGAAATCAAGAAGCTGAAAGATGCTTCTGGCAAACCGCTGGATGGTATTCCGTTCCATCCGTACTACTCGGTACATGATTTCTTCGGTATCGCGGTGTTTTTCATCCTGTTCTTTGCTGTGGTGTTCTTCTGGCCGACATTCGGTGGTTACTTCCTCGAGGACAATAACTACTTGGCAGCGAACCCGATGCAAACGCCGCCGCACATTGCGCCGGTATGGTACTTCACGCCGTTCTACTCCATGTTGCGAGCTGTCACCAGCCAAATGAAATATGTGTTCATGGCTTTGACCGTGTTGGCCGGTGTGATGGCGTATCTGCGCGGTAATTTCTCTGCCGCGACCAAACTGAAGTTCCTCATCGGTTCGGTTGTCTTGGCGATCTTCATGGGCTTGACTGAAGCTGCCTTCTGGGGCGTGGTGGTGATGGGTGGCGCGATTGTGATCCTGTTCTTCCTACCTTGGTTGGATCGTTCACCCGTTAAATCCATGCGTTATCGTCCAAGCTGGCACATGGGCTTGCTGATCTGCTTCGTGATCAACTTCTTGATCTTGGGCTACTTGGGTGTTCAGCCACCAAGCGTGATCGGTGGTTACGTAGCGCAATTGGGTACGTTACTCTACTTCGGTTTCTTTATGTTGATGCCTTGGTGGACGTCTGTGGGTGAGTTCAAACAGCCTCCAGAGCGTGTTAATTTCAAACCCCACTGAGTCGATAGAGGATAGAAAATGAGATCACTTATTGTTAAATTAGTCTATTTATTGACTGCATTGATGGCGGCAGCAACGCTGTACCTGATGTTCTTCGGTGCGGCGCACTCAACCACACCGCCATTGAAAAATGCCAAGGTGAATTTGTCGGACAAAGCATCGTTGCAACGCGGTGCGGCTGCATTCCGAGACTACTGCTTCTCCTGCCACGGTTTGTCTGCGGTGCGTTACAACCAGTTGACCAAAATCGGTTTGTCGGATGACAACATCAAGCAATATATGTTGACCACAACCACCAAGCCGGGCGACATGATGACCATCGGTATGACTGCTGCAGATGCGAAAAAATGGTTTGGTACTACGCCGCCGGATTTGTCTTTGATCACCAGCGCTAAAGGCGAAAACTATGTGTATTCGTACTTGAACGGTTTCTACAAAGACGATACCCGTGCAACCGGTTGGAATAACGAGTACTTCCCGAATGTGGGTATGCCGCATGCGTTGTGGGAAGAACAAGGCATTCGCGTACCGGTGTATGAAGACAAACCGGATCATGCGGATCACACCAAAATGGTTCCGACTTTGACGGGTTTTGTCAAAGCCACAGCCGGTAAGAAAGATGAAGCGGAATATGAGCAAATGACCCGCGACATTACCAACTTCCTGTACTGGGCAGCTGAACCGGATCGTTCATCACGTCATATGATTGGTTACTTCGTGATGGCCTTCTTGTTATTGCTCGCATTCTTGGCGCATAAGCTTAGTAAAAATTACTGGAAAGATATCAAGTAATTAGTAATAATTACCAAAAAGGCAAGCATCGCTTGCCTTTTTTGTTTGGATTCGTCACACTAACGCCATTGTGCAATGCATGGCGGTCGAACGGCGGCTTTTGCGTTCGATTTATAAACCAATTGTTAAAAGGATACACATCATGATGGTGCTCTATTCAGGTACAACCTGCCCGTTTTCACAACGCTGCCGTTTCGTTTTGTTTGAAAAAGGCATGGATTTTGAAATTCGCGATGTGGATTTGTTCCAAAAACCAGAAGACATCATGATGATGAATCCGTATGGTCAATTGCCGATTCTGGTGGATCGTGATTTGATTTTGTACGAATCCAATATCATCAATGAATACATCGACGAGCGTTTTCCGCATCCGCAATTGATGCCGGCCGATCCGGTGATGCGTGCACGCGTGCGCCTGATGCTGTTGACCTTTGAGCGTGAATTGTTTGTGCACGTACAAACCTTGGAAACGCCGAGCAAAAGCGCGGAGCATGACCACGCGCGTAAGCAGATCGCCGATCAATTGACGCAACTGGCGCCGGTGTTTACCCAAAGCAAATACATTCTCGGTGATGAATTCTCTATGCCGGACATTTCGATTGCACCGCTGTTGTGGCGTTTGGAACACTATGGCATTCAGCTGCCGAAATCGGCGGCGCCGTTGTCTAAATATGCCGAGCGCTTGTTCTCGCGTCCGAAGTACATCGAGGCATTGACGCCATCTGAAAAAGTCATGCGCCGTTAATATGGGTTCCGTTGCCATGAATCCAAATTTGTCGCAAACCCCGTATTTCATCCGCGCACTGTGGGAGTGGTGCTCAGATGCAGGCTTGAGTCCGCAGATTGTCGTGCATGTGGATGAGCACACGCGTGTGCCGCGTGGCTTCGTGGTGGATGGGCGCATCGTGCTCGATATCAGTGCCGAGGCGACCAATCAACTGGAGTTGGGCGATGAGTGGATTACGTTTCAGGCGCGCTTCGGCACCAAGGTTGAAAACATCGAAATTCCGATGGGTAATGTGCTGGCGATTTTTGCCGAAGAAACCAATCAGGGCATGGCGTTTGAGCTGAGCCCGCTCTCCGAATCCGAGCGTGACGTTGGCGAGGACGCTGACGCCGCCGCAGGGGCGGATGTGGCGACATCGACGGATTCATTATCCGAACCGACTGAAAAAAGCAAAGGCAGTCCGCTGAAAATCGTGAAATAGCGGGCGAGATAGATCGGAATCATGAAGGTATTCAAACGGCGGATTGTTCCGCCGATTTGTTTGGCAAAGCACGCTCAAAAATCACTGCGCGATCAACGTCAATACACGCTCATCGCCATTACCCAACCCCATTTTCATCATCACCGGACGCCAATTGCGCGAGCCATCGTACCACACCGACCAATAATTCATTTCGCCTAAGTGGGCGCGTACTTGCGCCTGCACGCATGGTTGGCAATGATCGACACCATCCGGTGCGCTGATGGGCGATAGTTGAACAGCAACCTCGCGTACGGCGCGATCGCTCGCGAGAGGTAGAAACCACTGCGCAGCGCCCTTGAGCGGGCTACGGCGCAAAGCCCCCTGAACATAAACAATCAGGCTGGCGCGATCCAAAAAATACGCATGCGTGCGTGTGCCGGAGTTCGCCTTTTTACCCCAATGCCAAGTTTGCCCATCGTCGTGCAGATTGAGGCCAAGTGCAGCGCGCAGTGGGTGCTCACTGCCTTTAATGTACAGTCCGCCACCGATCTCCAATGGGTTCGGCCCGTGTTCCGTCATCAAAAACGTATCGTACCAGCCGAAATTACCGGCTCCTGCTTGCGACGTGCCGTTGGATAGGGCAATGGTATAACGCTGTTCGCCCAAATGGGTGCTGCTCAAATGTGCCGGCGGCAGCTCAATCGTGTTTGTGCCATCCGATAACTGAGTGCGGTATGAAATGTTTTGCAGGGCGATCGGGACGTTGAGTAAATGGTTGTTGGATGCGGTGGATCCATTGGACGCAGAAGTTTGGGGTGCGACAGAGGCACTGGCTGAGGTTGTGGTGGAGAGAGGCGTCGTCTCCGGTTGAATACTTGGCAGCGGTTTTGTCTGGCTGTTTGTGGCATTGGACTTGGGTGATGTTGCGTTTTTTGTTGACGCTTCGGCGGTATGCTGATCGGCAGGGCGTACAGTATGTGCGCCCGAGTTGTCTGTGCGGCGAGGTGTATCGCTGGTGCTGCGCTCGGATGGCTGTGCGGAGGTCGGTGTAATATGATTGGGTGCTTGAGGGGTGTCGGTTCGGTCGGTTATGTCCGTTGGGCGGGTTGGTGTGGGGGCTGCTGTTTCGGTTTGAGTAGCAGAGACAGTAACGGTGGCATCCGTCGCCGGTGTTAGGGCGACAGTTTGCCCTGTCTCGTGATGTCGTTGAGTTTGTACGGCATACCATGCGGCGGTGAGTAGTGCGCCTTGAACTATCGCGCTTAGGAGCAGGACACGAAACCAGCGTGATCCATATAGCCGACGCTGGTGGCGCTGTCTGACGGTTGCATCGACTTCGTCTGATGTCTTTCCCGAGGTTTTGCGCGAAGTGTTGCCCAAATTCGATTTGACTTTATCGTGGTGCTGGTTGCTCATGGACGACGTCGGTCTTATTCGGAGCTTCGGCTCAATAGGGTGATGGTTTTGTCATCCACGCCAATTTCCATTTTGAGGGGTAGGTATTTTTTATCGGGAAAGAACCAGACACGGATGAATTTGATGCTGCCGCTGTTGATCGCGATATTGGTCGGGATGGCGTCGGCGGCGGTTTCTTTGGTCGAAACGCGTTCATAGTCGCCGATGGTGATGCGTGCTTGTGCGACTTCTTGGCGTTTGCCGATTGGGAGGTTGATGGTGCCTTGGCCAGCGTTCAGTTCGCCTTGTTGGAAGCCGGCTTGCAGATAAGCCATGGCGGACACGTAGTCAAACAGGGTGTCTTGCTCCAGCGGCTGCTCAAAGGTGTTGCCTTTGTTGGTAAAGGTCACTTGGCGGGTGTCGTAGTTCACGACAAAGGAGGATTGTTTGTCCCATTTGCCGCCGGGTAGATCAACCGCATCGGAGAAGCGCTCGGTCGCAAGGGTATTACTGCGTACCACGCCTTCGGAATGGCCGTTGATTTTCGCACTGAGCCACAATGTGGTGGCTTTGGCCGAGAGATCGGCGACGTAGCGATCGCCTTTGCGGTTAAATATCAGGCGTGCCCCGCCGCTGGCTGCTGCGTTATTTGAGCCGGAGGCGTCTAAGTCGTAGTCAATCTGAAAACCGCCAGACGGAGCCACCGCCACGGGTGCGCCTGCGGGGAGTTTTTTGGTTCCGCCTGTGCCGTTGGCATTGGCAGTTGTGCCGCTGCCGCCTTTGCCATCGGCTTGCCCTGCGGCCGCCTGAGTGCCATTGGCGGCATTGGGTGCTGCGGCCGGGACGGCTTTAGGCGTGCCGCTGGGGGCAGATGCGGGTTTGTTGTCTGTGGCGGTGGGTTTTGCAGGTGTGTGCGTGGGTGCTGGCGTAGGGGTTGCTAGCGGCGGAGTTTCCATCGGTTTTTCCGTTGCTTGCTCTTCTGCGGGGTGCGGCGGTAATATGGTGGCGTCAATTGATTCGGGTGGGGCGACTTCAGGGGTGTTGATCGGCAGGCTCGGTACGGACCAGAGTAGGGCGATGAGGGTGCCGTGTATGCCTAAACTGAGCGCAGTGCTCCACCATGAGCGCGGGCGCTCGCGTTCGATGGGTTTGTGTTGACTGCTGGTGTTTGTGGTGGTTTTGGGCATATTGGATTGGAGCGCTCGGTTGGAATCATGAATGATTATAGAGCGCTTATCCAATGGCTGCATGGCTATGGCGGCTTTTCTGTGTGTTTACAACAGTGTAGGCGGCGCGCATTAAAAAGACCGTAGATGTGAGGGTCTACGGTCGGTATGGGACGTTCAGGATGATTCCGATATGTTGTTATTTGCCTTCCGGTCGCAAAATGGCAGTGACACGATGGTTGGAGAGGTATTTTTTCGCTACCGCTTGGACGTTTTTCGGATCTATATTGCTGACGTGTTGTGGGTAGTCGGTGATGATGCTGATCGGTTGGCCGTTTTTCTGGGTTTGTTCGATGCTGCTGACCCAGAATTCGTTGGTATTGATGATTTTTTCATATCCGGCACGTTCGGCTTGCTGGTATTTGAGTAAATCTTGTGGGCGTACGCCATTTTGAATCAGTTTGTTCAGCTCGTCCTGCGTGCTGGCGATCAGCTTGTCGATATTATTCGGCGCGCATGAGAAGCCGATGGTGAAGGCGTATTGCTCATACGGTTGTTTGCTCATCGAGGCGTAGACGTACGGGCTGTACACGCCGCCTTCTTCTTCGCGCAGGCGTTCGACCAGACGGATGTTTAGCGCGTGTGCGAGAGCATTGAGTGCCAAGGCATCATCCTCGCGGTATGGTGCGGCGCCGCCGAATAGGATGCGTACTTGAGCGAGCGCTTCTTTACCTTTGGTCAGCTCGACTTTGCGTGTGGTGTAGTCCAGCCGCTCGCCGGTGTCGCGGGCGACGGTCAGTTGTTTTAAATTGCTCGGCAGACTGCCTAAATAGAGCTCGGACAGTTGTTTGATTTGGCTCGGCTGGCCTTTGCCGACGAATATAAACTGCATGCCGTTGGCATTGCTGAATGCATCTTTGTAGGCAGTATAAATGGTGTCGTAACGGGTATTTTGCCAATCTTGTTCGGTTGGAATCGCGCCGGTGAAACGCTTGCTGTTGCGATTCAGGGTTTTCTGGATGGCGTCTTCAAACTGCGCATCGCGGTCCTCTTTCAGGTTGGCAGTGGCGGCTTTTAATCGTGTGATGTAGGCGTTGAATGCTTCCGGGTTTTTATTGACGCCGGTGAGCAGACTGTGGATCATTTGAAATGCGGCTTCGCTGTCTTTGACATTGAATTTACCATCAATACCCTGAGTGTTTTGATCGGCGGATAGTTGCATCGACAGGTCTTTGCCGGCCATAAGGTGGCCGACTTGAGTTTTGCTCAGACCGTTCACGCCCGCTTCGGTCAGACCGTTAAAGCCCCACTGGGTTTGCTTCCACTCCTGATCTGACAGTAAAGAAAAACCGCCCGGCGAGTAACCGCTGAAGATGATCGGGCCGTCGTTGTTCGGTACGGGTTTGAAGCTGACTTTGACGCCGTTGGATAGTGTCCAGGTGGTCAGGTTGATGGTTTTGTCGTAAACGGTACTGATGACCTTGCCCGGAGTCGGTAATGCGGTCAGTAATTTGTCACGCGATTGCGCTTCGGTATAAATATTGGTTTTCGGCATGCGCGCCAAAATCGACTGCATTTCCTGTGGGGTGATGGTGGTTTTTGGGCTGTTGCTGTTAATCAAGGCAATGCGATTTTCAGACTGGATGAATTCACGTGCGATTTGATTGACCTCGGCCAGCGTCACGCGCGGCAGATATTTGCGTTGCGCGGCACGCTCCCACGCGATCTCGGGCAGTGGTTCGTCCTCGACGATGCCGCGAATGTATTCGGTGGCTTTTTGGTAATTGTTTGAGTCGTTGTTCAGATAGGTTAAATGCTCACGTACGGCGCGATCGAGCTCGCTCTGGGTGAAGCCGTGTTGCACCACGCGCAGGGCTTCTTCGTGCAGCGCTTGCAGGGTTTTGGCTTCCTGTCCGGGTGAGGCGATGGCGTACCACTGTAGCGCTTGTTTGCTGCGCACGATGCCGGTCACGTAATCGACATCGACAGCGGCTTGTAAAAACGGTGGTGTCGCGCCGTCCAGCTGGGCTTGCAAACGCTGATTGATCATATTGGTCATCAGGCTGGTGCGCAGGGTTTGGATGTAGCCTCCGGTGGTATCCAGCGGAACGAAGTCTTTTTTATTTTTATGCGCGAGCACTACGGTGTTTTGTGTCAAGGTGTTGTCTTTGAACACCCCGACCAGAGGTTCAACATTGTTCGGCAGTTTTTTATTGGGTTGCACCACCGGGGTTTTCGGGTTTTGGTATTTGCCGAAACGCTGTTCCAAGATGCGTTGTACTTCGGTTGGATTGACATCGCCCACTACCACCACTGCCATGGAGTCCGGGCGGTACCAGCGTTTGTAAAAATTGCGCAGCAGTTCCGGTGAGGCGTTTTGGATCACCGAGGTCAGCCCCATCGGGAGACGTTCGGCATACAGCGAGCCTTTGGCCGCGATTTTGAGATTTTGCTCCTGTTGGTGCGCTGCGGCGCTTTGTGCACTGGCGCGCCATTCTTCCATGATGACCGAGCGCTCCTGTTCCACTTCGGCGGGGTCAAAGGTGGCATTGAATGCCAATTCTTCTAAAATCCCCAGGCTTTTATCCAGATTCGCCGGATTATTCAGCGGGATCGGCAGAATGTAGATGGTTTCGTCAAAACCGGTGTAGGCGTTCAAGTCGGCACCGAACTGCACCCCCATTTGCTCCAAGGCGTCGACCATTTGGTTGCCCGGATAGCGTTGTGTGCCATTAAACACCATGTGTTCTAAAAAATGTGCCACGCCGCGCTCGTTTTCCGCTTCGTTGACGGAGCCGGCACGAATGGCCAAACGTAGCTCTACCGCACCTGCAGGTTGGGTGTGGCGCAGAATGTAATATTCCAAGCCATTGCTCAGCTTGCCACGCAGCAGCGCCGGATCGGTCGGGATGACCTGATTCATCTCGGCAGTGGAAGCTACTGGACTGGTGGCGGTGCTGACCGGTAATTTGGTGACAGGTTGATTGTCTTTCGCCCAAACTGGAGTGGTCAAAAGTGTGGCGCTAGCCAACAGGAACGGGACAATCCATGAGGAGCGGCGGGTATGTGTTGCGCAGTGCATGTGGAATACGGGGTAGCTCACGTTCAACCTTTTTAATTATTGATTCAAGCATTTCATGTTCATGAATGGATAAAGCAATCAAGCG
>CAYPYQ010000157.1:0-2967 GCA_964414735.1 uncultured Hydromonas sp. | reverse complement strand
GATTTGGCGAACAAAGACAAAGGCATCATCATGATTTCATCCGAAATGCCGGAGTTGCTGGGTGTGACGGATCGCATTTTGGTCATGAGTAACGGTCGCGTTGCTGGCATCGTCAATACCAAAGAAACCACGCAAGAAGAAATTATGGCTTTATCGGCCAAGTACTTGTAATTCGCAAGAATACGTTAGGAGAAAAACATGAGTAAAGCATTAACTAACAAGTCGATAGGCCAGTTTTTGCTGGACAATGCGATCACCATTGTTTTGTTATTGTTGGTGGCCGTGTTCGTTTACAACGATCCGAGCTTTTTGTCGTTGGTTAACTTGACCAATATTTTGTCGCAAGCCTCGACCAACGTGATTATCGCATTGGGTGTGGCTGGCCTGATCGTGACCCAAGGTACCGACTTGTCTGCAGGTCGTATGGTGGGTTTGTCCGCCGTGGTCGCTGCATCATTGCTGCAATCACCGGATAACGTCAGCCGCATGTATCAGCATTTGCCAAGCATTTTGTCCCATCAGTACATCATCGTGGCATTGATCATCGCCTGTGTGATTACAGGTTTCTTGGGATTGGTGAATGGTTTTATCATTGCCAAACTGAAAGTAACGCCGTTCATCACGACATTGGGTACCATGATTATTATCTACGGTATGTCCTCCATGTATGTGGATCGTGAACCGATGGGTGCGCAGCCGATCGGTGGTTTGGCGGCACACTATACCGAGTTTGCCCAAGGCGGTTTTCGCGTGGGTGGCTTGATGGTGCCGTATCTGGTGATCTATGCAACCATTGCCACTATTTTGATGTGGATTTTGTGGAACAAAACGCGCTTTGGTAAAAACCTGTTTGCCGTCGGCGGTAATCCTGAAGCAGCAGCGGTATCGGGTGTGAATATCACCAAAACTCTGTTGATCGTGTACACCTTGGCCGGTGCGCTGTATGGCTTTGCCGGTACTTTGGAGGCGGCGCGTGTCGGTTCTGCAACCAACAATACCGGTAACATGTACGAGTTGGATGCGATCGCGGCCTGTGTGGTCGGTGGCGTATCGTTCAGTGGTGGTGTGGGTAAAATCAGTGGCGTGGTCATCGGTGTATTGATGTTCCAAGTGATTAGCTACGGTTTGAACTTCTCAGGCGTATCACCGTACTGGCAATATGTGATCAAAGGTTTGATCATTATCTCTGCCGTTGCATTGGATACCCGTAAATATCTGAAGAAAACCTAATGAAACCTGCGTGGCCGTCTCGGCGGCTACGGTAAAAGAATCATACCAAGGCACGGGTTTCTCAAACGAAACACCGTGCCTTAGTACTTTCAGGGAGCATGAGTAGCGTTCGTCATTGCGAATCATGGCTCATAGTGGTTGATAAGGGAAAGACAAAAACAATGGATTTAACAATACTCACACAACAATTTCAAAATCATTTTAAAGAATCCCCAAGTCATATTGCCTTTGCGCCCGGACGCGTGAATCTGATCGGTGAGTACACCGATTTTAACGGCGGTTATGTATTTCCTTGCGCCTTGAGTAACGGCACTTATGCGCTGGCCTCCAAGTGCGATGATCGCGTGGTGCGCGTGGTGTCCGTTAATTTTGAATCGGCTGGCATCATCGAGTTCCCTTTGGACGCGCTCGTGTATGACAAGCAGCGTCATTGGGCGAACTATCCGGCGGGCGTGTTCGCCATGCTGATGCAGGATGGCGCGTCATTTGCGCACGGGCTGAATATTTTATACGCCGGTGATATTCCGAACGGTGCGGGGTTATCCTCCAGCGCGTCCATCGAGTTGGTGACGGCGGTACTGCTGCGCGATGTGTTTGGTTTTGAGCGCACGCAAGTGCAGTTGGTGCAACTGTCGCAACAGGCTGAGAATCAATTCAACGGGATGAACTGCGGCATCATGGATCAGTTTGCCGTGGGTATGGGACGCGCCGATCATGCCCTGTTATTGAACACCGCGACGCTGGCGTACAAGGAAGTGCCAGTTGATTTGGGCGAACAATATACCTTGCTGATTGCCAATACCAATAAACGCCGTGAGCTGGCCGACTCGAAATACAACGAGCGTCGCGCCGAGTGTGAATCTGCATTGGCCGATTTGCAAAAAGTCGTTTCGATTCAAGCATTGTGTGAGTTGAGCTCAGAACAATTTGCCCAATACGAACACGTCATTCAAAACGATCTGGCACGCAAACGTGCACGTCATGTGATTGGCGATAACCAACGCACCTTACAAGCGGTCACTGCGCTACAAGCCGGAGACATCAGCACGTTTGGTCAATTGCTCAATGCCTCGCACCGCTCGCTGCGCGATGATTTTGAAGTGACCGGCGAGCATCTGGATGCGTTGGTACAAGCGGCATGGGATCATGGTGCGGTTGGGGCGCGGATGACGGGGGCAGGTTTTGGTGGATGCAGCGTGATGATTGTGCGCACGGCGGAGTTAGACGCGTTTAAACAAAAAGTCGCGCAACAGTATCAGGCTGCCACAGGCATGGCGCCGACATTTTACGATGTGCGCATCGGCGATGGTGCGCGTATGCTTGAATCCGCATGAAAGGCAAGACGATGAAAGTTATGGATCTGAAGCACGCCTTACACACGCTGATGCGCTATGCGCGAGAGCAGGGTTTGTATGTGGCAGCGGATGAATATACCGTGCGTCATCAGCTGATGCATATTTTACAACTGGATGCATGGCCGGATGCGGTAGTCGCCGATCCCGTACCGCTGGGGCAGATTCAGCCCGTATTAGATGCTTTGGTCGCGGATGCGTTCACGCGTGGTGTGATTCCGAATGATGGTGTGACGCAGCGCGATTTACTCGACACGGCGATCATGGGTTGCTTTGTGGCGGCGCCATCGGTGATTCAAGCAGAATTTGCGCAAAATTATCACCGCAGCCCGCAGGCGGCGACGCAGTATTTTTACCAGCAATCCCGTGCGAGCAATTATATTCG
>CAYPYQ010000156.1:0-6376 GCA_964414735.1 uncultured Hydromonas sp. | reverse complement strand
AAATATTTTGGCCAATCACCGTTGAACTTTATTAACGCAGGAAGCCAATCATTCATAATCAGATTTCCCCTGCCGGCTTTGCCATTGAAATAAATTAAACTTCGACTCCTGCCTTAATGTAGAGCGATTTAAATCATATCTAGAACGTTGTTTTATGCGTTCAATTAGTCTATTCTTGGCTAAACTCGCAGATAAACCCCTATTTACGTACCCTACTGCACCTATTAATAAATCAGCAAGTTGTAGCTGTTCTACTGCATGCGATTCAATTACTTGAACTCTCTGGATAATATTCCGATCGAAATCATATTGACTATTACACAACACCTCATGTAATTTACAAACCTTGAACCCACTTCTTGTGTCCTTTTTATCCAAATAAATACGATAACTCGCTTCTGGATTAAGGATTGTATTAATCAAAAGAAACATCATTTTGTAATACCAATCATCGTGAGTTTGTGCAAACTCATCGTGTATTAATCCATTCTTATTTGCAATGACCGCACGAAAGAACAAATCATCATCATCAAAAAAATAATCCACCACATCTAAGTAAAACAATAGTTTGGTTTCCGATACTTTGTTCCATTTAATCTCAAAGTTAGCAGGTAACTTATGTTTCTGCTTAATTTCACGCAGACGTATTGAAATTTCTTTAGTCTTTTCTAATGGACACCGAATCAAACCCAGAGTCATGACCGGCGATTGGTCATTTAACAAATGTCCCGATTCATCGCAATAAATATTAAAAATTTTTGACATATTCTTGTCCTAATGATCTTTGGCTAGAAAGCAGAAAAGTTTACTCAATCAAGCCAACCGAAACTCCGCACTCCGCGCATGTGCGGTCAAGCCTTCGCCATGCGCCAGCGTAGAGGCGATTTGACCGAGGGTTTGTGCGCCGGCTTCGGACACTTGGATCATCGAGGAGCGTTTTTGGAAGTCGTACACACCGAGCGGCGAGGAGAAGCGCGCCGTGCCGGAGGTCGGCAGGACGTGGTTCGGCCCTGCGCAGTAGTCGCCGAGTGACTCGGAGGTGTACGCGCCGATGAAGATCGCACCGGCGTGACGAATTTGCGCAGCGTAGACGTTGGCCTGCGCGCTATCGGCCACAGAGATTTCCAGATGTTCAGGTGCAATGCGGTTGGCGATTTCGCACGCTTCGTTCATGTCACGCGTCTGAATCAGGATGCCGCGATTTTGTAGTGAGGTACGGATGACTTCGGCACGCGGCATTTCGGTAATCAGTCGGTCAATCGCGGCTTTGACCTGTTCGATGTAATCGGCGGACGGACTGAGCAAAATGGATTGCGCGAGTTCGTCGTGCTCGGCTTGCGAAAACAAGTCCATCGCCACCCAATCCGCCGGTGTCGAACCATCGGCAATCACGAGAATTTCAGATGGACCGGCGATCATGTCGATGCCGACCTGACCGAACACGCGACGCTTGGCTTCGGCGACAAAGGCGTTGCCCGGACCGACGATTTTATCCACGCGCGGCACGCTGCCCGTGCCGTAGGCGAGCGCAGCGACGGCCTGTGCGCCACCGATGGTGAATACGCGATTGACACCGGCGACGAACGCGGCAGCGAGTACCAATGGATTGCGCACGCCATCTGGTGTGGGCACAACCATGATGATGTCCTGCACGCCCGCGACATGCGCGGGAATGGCGTTCATCAATACAGACGAAGGATACGCGGCTTTTCCGCCCGGCACGTAGATGCCGACGCGATCGAGCGGGGTAACTTTTTGCCCCAGCACCGTGCCGTCAGCTTCGGTATACGACCACGATTGGCCGCTGGCTTGGTTCTGCGCGACGTGGTAGTCACGCACGCGCTGTGCAGCAGCGTGTAGTGCATTTTTTTGCGTGTCGTTCAATCCGTCAAACGCGGCTTTGAGGTCATCCTGCGTGAGGGTGAGCTCGCTCATCGTGGCGACGCTCACGCGGTCAAAACGGTTGGTGTACTCAATCACCGCCGCGTCACCACGCGCACGCACGGCGGCGATGATTTCGGTCACGGCGTTTTGGATGCCTGCGTCGGTGGTGTCGTCAAATGCGAGGCGCTGCGCGAGTGCCGCATCAAAATTGTCGTCCTGTGTGGACAAGGTTAGAACTTGCATGGCTTACTTTCAGTATTGCTTTCGATTCAGTTTGCTGTGTGAGGCGTATGTGCGGCGTGCGTGGCTTTATTCGCGCCGCGTTCTATGAGAAATTGTAAATTGCGTTTGACCGCTGGCCATTCGTTCGCCGTAATGGAGTAAACCGCGGTATCGCGCACCAAGCCCTGTGGCCAAATTTGATGCGCGCGCAAAATACCGTCTAACTGTGCGCCGAGCCGCTCAATCGCGCGGCGGCTGGTGTGGTTAAGCCGATGGGTGCGAAACTCTACAGCGAGCATCGGTGCGGTATCGCGCTCAGGCCATTGTTCAAATGCGTATTGCAACATGAGCAGTTTGACGCGGGTGTTGAGTCCAGTGCGTTGCGCGCTTTTCGCATACCAAGTCGAGCCGATTTCAACGCGTTGGTAGTCGGCGGTTTTGACAATATTCATGAAACTGGTCATGCCCACAGGCACGAGGCCGTTGTCCGTGCGCTGCTTGATGGTCAACGGTACCATGCTTTGCGCCGCATACAGCCCCAAACGTCGCGCAATCTCGGCCTCCATGTTCTCTGGGCGCGGCACGCCGGTGTACCACAGTTGCCACAGTTCGCCGTCGGCGCAGGCAGTCTGCAATGCGGCGCTGTGCTCGGGGCGCGTGAGCTCGAGACGCACGTGTTCATCGGCTAATATGTGCTGATTCCATGTGGTTTCGAGACTCATGATGCGCTCCTTTACTTTATGTGCGCTCGTTCACCGCCTGCTCAAATGCCTGCATCAGCGGGCGCAGACGTGCGGCTTTGAGTTTGAGCGAGGCTTGGTTGACAATCAGGCGCGAGGAGATGTCGCAAACGTGTTCAACCTCGACGAGGTTGTTCGCACGCAGCGTCCCGCCGGTGCTGACCAGATCGACAATCGCGTCACCCAGCCCAACCAACGGGCCCAATTCCATCGAGCCGTAGAGCTTGATGAGGTCAACGTACACGCCTTTGGCGGCGAAATGCGCTTTCGCGGTTTCGATGTATTTGGTGACCACGCGCAGACGTGCGCCTTGCTTGACGGCGGCTTCGTAATCAAAGCCGTTTTGCACCGCGACGGACATGCGGCATTTGGCAATTTGCAGGTCAATCGGGCTGTACAGCCCTTCCATGCCGGATTCCATGAGCACGTCTTTACCGGCCACGCCGAAATCCGCCGCGCCGTAGCGCACATAGGTCGGCACATCGGTGGCGCGCACGATGAGTACGCGCAGCTGCGGATCGTTGGTCGGAATGATGAGTTTGCGGCTGGCTTCGGGATTTTCGAGAACTTCGATGCCCGCTGCACGCAGCATCGGCATGGTTTCCTCAAAAATGCGCCCTTTGGACAGCGCGAGCGTGAGCATGTTTGAATCTTCGGTCATGTTGCAGTTTCTTTAGATGTCGTCTTCGGTTGCGCCAGAGACGCGCTCGATTTGCGCGCCGACGGCGTTGAGTTTTTCTTCCATACGTTCGTAACCGCGATCGAGGTGATAGATGCGGTCAACGATGGTGGTGCCTTCGGCCACCAAACCGGCGATCACCAGCGAAGCGGACGCGCGTAAATCGGTCGCCATCACCACCGCGCCGGAGAGCTTGTCCACGCCGTGCGTGATCGCGGTGTTGCCTTCGATTTCGATGCTCGCGCCGAGGCGATTCATTTCCTGCACGTGCATGAAGCGGTTTTCAAAAATGGTTTCGGTCACACGCGAAGTGCCATCGGCCAGCGCGTTCACCGCCATGAATTGCGCCTGCATGTCGGTGGCAAAACCCGGGTATTCGGTGGTGCGCAGATTGACCGGTTTCGGACGACCGTCCATCACTGCACGAATCCAGTCTTTACCGGTTTCGATCTGCACGCCCATATCGCGCAGTTTGTCCAAGGTCGCATCCATGATGCTTGGATCCACGTGGGTCAGGCGAATGTCGCCGCCCGTCGCTGCGACCGCACACAGGAACGTGCCGGCCTCGATGCGATCAGACACGACTTTATGCGATACGCTGTGCAGACGCTCTACCCCGTCAATCACCAGACGATGCGTGCCGATGCCGCTGATTTTCGCGCCCATTTCGACCAGCATATTGGCCAAGTCGGTAACTTCCGGCTCGCATGCGGCGTTTTCCAGCACGGTTTGTCCGTGTGCCAGCGTTGCCGCCATCAGCAGGTTTTCTGTGCCGGTCACGGTAATCATGTCGGTGGTGATGCGTGCACCACCTTTCAAGCGCCCACCCGCACCGTATTCGCCGGTCGGTTCGCCGTTTTCATCGAGAACCGGTGCTTGCGCATGGATGTAGCCGTGTTCAATATTGATGCGAGCGCCCATCGCTTGCAGCCCTTTGATGTGTTGATCGACCGGACGCGCGCCAATCGCGCAGCCACCCGGCAATGACACCCACGCTTCGCCAAAACGCGCGAGCAGCGGACCCAATACCAAAATCGACGCGCGCATGGTTTTGACCAAATCGTAAGTCGCTTTGGTGCTGATTGAGCCATAAGCATGCACGGTGAGTTTATCGTGTTCCAACGGGGTCACATCCACACCCAACTCACGCAGCAGTTTCATCGTCGTGCGAATGTCGCGCAGGTTCGGCACATTGCGCAATTGCACCGGATCGCCGGTCAGCAGCGTCGCGCACATGATCGGCAGTGCCGCGTTTTTCGCCCCGCCAATGCGGATGTCGCCTTTGAGTCGCAATTGTCCTGCACCGCCTGTGATTTTGAGTTGTTCCATGTGGATTCCTGTATTGTAGTTATGGGGTATGACCGTTTGATGTCTGTGTCATCCGTGTTGATTTATGCGTTTTGCGCCGCCCATTCGCTTGGCGTGTAGGTTTTCATCGACAGCGCGTGAATCTGTGCGTCGCTGCCGAGTATGCGCTCGCCCAAGGCAGCATAAACGGCGCGTTGACGACCAACGGTGCGCTGCCCCTCAAAATCCGGCGAGACGATGGTGGCGTAAAAATGACGCCCGTCGCCCTCGACCTCAATGTGTGTGCAGTTGAGCTGCGCGCTGATGAATGCTTTGATTTGCTCTGGAGTTGGATTTTCCATAATTTTGATATCTCAATAACGAAGTTTATAACCGCGCGCCAAAAGCGCCATGACGATCGCCGACACCGCTGCCAAGGCGATGAGCACCATACTCAAACTGAGCCACGGACTGACGTCGGACACGCCGAAAAAGCCGTATCTGAAGCCGTCTATCATATAGAAAAACGGGTTCAAATGCGTGGCTTTTTGCCAAAAGCTCGGCAGGCTGTGAATCGAGTAAAACACGCCGGAGAGGAAGGTCGCGGGCATGATAATGAAGTTCTGAAACGTCGCCAGCTGATCGAATTTTTCCGCCCAAATCCCTGCCAGCAAACCCAGCGTACCGAGCAGCGCCGCGCCGAGTACCAAGAAGGCCAGCAGCCAGCCCCAATGCGAGATGTAACTAATATTGACAAACCACACCGTTGAGATCAGCACGCCCAAGCCAACCACCACGCCACGCACCACCGACGCGCCGACATAGCCGACGAACAGCTGCCACGGGCGCAGCGGCGTGAGCAGCAGGAAAATCACGTTGCCCATGACTTTGGACTGGATCAGCGACGAGGACGCATTGGCAAAGGCATTTTGCAGCACACTCATCATCACCAAGCCCGGCACAAGAAACGCGGTGTAATCCACACCGGAAAGCGATGGCGCACGCCCTGAGAGCGCATGTCCGAAAATAATCAGGTATAAAAACGCGGTCATCACCGGCGCAATCACGGTCTGCGCACCGACTTTCCAAAAGCGGCGGATTTCTTTCAAAAACAGTGTCCAAGCAGCGTACATCATTGATCTCCTTGCTGAGACAAAGCGGATTGGACAGGATTTTGAACCAGACGCACAAATACATCCTCCAAATCCGCCTGCGACACCGACACATCCTCCAGCTCACCGCCAGCCATACGTACACTGGCAAGCACATGCTCGACCTGCTCGGCATTGTTCAAGGTAAACGACAAACGTTTGTGTGACAGCTCTTCGCTGCTGGACTGCGCACTCAGTGCCCATAGCGCAGGCGGCAAGGCATTCCCGCTGATTTCATGGCGCAGTTTCAAGTGCAGCCGCACACCGGCGAGCTGCTGGAGCAAGGTTGAGGTGCGATCCAGCGCAGCGATCTGGCCTTTTTTCAAAATAGCGATGCGCTCACACAACTGCTCGGCCTCTTCCAAATAATGCGTGGTCAGAATAATGGTGTGGCCTTCGCGGTGCAGGCGCGA
>CAYPYQ010000155.1:0-6616 GCA_964414735.1 uncultured Hydromonas sp. | reverse complement strand
AGCGTGGTCATGCCCCGTGGACATTTCGCCCATGAAGTTGAACCAAATGTTGAAAAAACAGTTCCGCGAAGAGGGCGGGGCGAAATACGTCGGTGAGCTGCGCGATGCCGACCCGATGGCTGAGCACCGCCTCGTACCGATTTCGCGTCTGATTCAGCGATTGGACATTCAGAAATACAACGTCAAAGCGCCTCTGGATGAAACGCCGTATCCCGCCGCGCAAGTGCGTCTGAAACTGCGTCAACACATTGGCCAGCCGGCGATTGCGCGCGTATCCGTGGGCGATGCGGTGCATGTCGGACAATGTGTCGCCGATGTCGGCGACGGGCAATTGGGCGCGCCGATTCACGCCAGCATCAATGGTGTGGTGACCCAAATTGATGACGCGATGATCGAAATTCGCGCACACTAAAATTGAAGTAAGGAGCATTCTATGCAGCACGCAGCCATTGGTTTGATCGAGTCCAACAGCATTGCCAAAGGCGTTGAGTTCGCCGATTGTATGGTGAAAACCGCCGAGGTCACGATTTTGGTCGCCAAAAGCATTTGCCCGGGCAAATACATCGTCATGATCGGAGGCGATGTCGCGGCGGTGAAACAGTCGGTCAGCAGTGCGCTGGAGCTGGCGCCGTCGATCATCGTGGATCATTTTGTGATTGCGAATATTCATCCGTCGATTTTACCGGCGATCAGCGGCGGCACCGAGGTGCATGATGTGAATGCGGTGGGCGTACTCGAGACCTACAGCGTTGCTGCGACCATCGAGGCGACCGATTTGGCAGTCAAAGCGGCTTCTATTACACCGATTCGCATGCATTTGGCCTTCGGCATCGGGGGCAAAAGCTATGTGACCTTCACCGGCGATGTCGCGGATGTCAAAGCTGCGATGGATGTTGCGGCAGATTCCGCTTCGAGCCGAGGATTTTTGGTCAATAAAGTGGTGATCCCGCGTCCGCATCAACAGGTGATCAATAGTTTGTTATAAGTGTCATGCGTTTGTGACGATAGCAATGGAGACAGCGTGCGCGCAGAGACTGCGGATTTTGGCGTAACGCACAGCAACACAATGCCATGCTGAAGTTGTCCATGGTGCTTTTAGGGTAAAAATCGATGGTTCCATCTGTCGATAGCGTGCCCAACCATTTGATTAGAATGGGTTTTGTTGAATTAGCATATCCACAGACAACTTCCGCGAAAGGAAGAGCAATGCATCCGAACTTAATCGATTTACATCGATTGAGTGCAGAATATACCGATGCGCAAGCCGAAGGCTACGCACCATTAGAAAAAGCCTATGCACTCAATGTCAAAAAAATCATTGCACACGATGCGTATGAGCAGGCGTGTCATTTGACTGCGTGGCAACAACTGTATGACCAACTGCATCCGGGGACGTTTCAAGGTTCCATCTTTGAAGTATGGTTGGATGGCTTACAGTTTTTCAAAGAAACCACCAACCTGATGCTGCGCCAGTCCTGTATTGTCTGGCCGGGTGCGGTCTGGTTCGGCATTCCGAAAAGCAAAAGCCGTGAGAGTTTCGTCAGCGCGGCCAAGGTTGAGGAAGGTCAAATCGCCGTACGTCCGGGTGGGCACGAATTTGAATTGATTACCCCGAATGATTTGGAGCTGATGGGGTTTGTCATGCCATTGGAGGAGCTGGAGCGATTGTTTGAATTGACCACCGAGCGTAGCCTGCACGGGGTTCTTAGCCAAAGTGCCACGATTAATGTGGACAGTCAGAAAAAAGATTACTTCTGGCGGCATTTAAATGAAGTGCTCACAGCCATTGAGAAAAACAGCGAAAAAGCGCACCACATCAATGCACAAAAATTCCTCAAAGAATCTCTGGTGATGAGCATGATCGGCCTGCTGGATGATGCCGTATTTACCCCAAATAAAGTGCGGTACAGCCAAACCAACTACCGCCGCATCATCAACCAGAGCAAAGAATACATCCTCTCGCGTCCGGAAGAAGCGATCACCATTTTAGAGCTGTGCAACCATCTGCACGTCAGCCACCGCACACTGCAAAATGCCTTTCACAGCGTGCTCGGCATCTGTCCGCTGCGTTATCTCAAAGCGATTCGCCTGAACGCTGTGCGACGCGAGCTGCTCAGTCACTACTCCGAATACAAAACGGTGCAGGACGTTGCCGGCGCGTGGGGCTTTTGGCATCTGAGCCAATTCTCCGCCGACTACCACCGGTTTTTCAATGAGCTGCCATCGCAGACCTTGGCCAAACGCGGCGAGGTGTTTCAAAAAATTATTTTGACGTGATGATAGAAAAAAGGGTGCTTACGCACCCTTTTGATTTTCAGCAAACACAGATTACTTCTTCGCCGTCCAGCCGTCTTTCAAACTGACAATGCGATTGAACACCAAAGCGCCGGCTTGGCTGTCTTTGCGGTCGGTAACGAAGTAGCCGTGACGCTCGAATTGGAAATGCGTTTCGGGGGCGGTGTTGATGAGGCCGCTTTCCACGAAGCCACGGCTGATGTGTTTCGAGTCGGGGTTCAGTGCTTGTAAGAAATCCTTGCCGCCCGCATCGGGGTGCGGGTCGTTGAACAGTCGGTCGTACACGCGGATTTCGCACGGGATGGACGATGCGTCGGACAGCCAGTGGATGTTGCCTTTAACTTTGTAGTTGTTCGAGCCTTCGGTACCGCTTTTCGAGTCAGGGAAATAGTTAGCGTGCACGGCGCTCACCTCGCCTGCGTCGTTGGTGTCAAAGCCAGTGCATTCGATCACGAAGCCGTGACGCAAACGCACTTTATTGCCGACGAATAGGCGGAAAAACCCTTTGACCGGCTCGACCATGAAGTCGTCTTGCTCGATCCATAGCTCGCGTGCGAATTGGAATTCGCGTTGCCCCATTTCCGGATGATGCGGATGAACGGGCGCGTGGCACAGCTCGGTTTGACCCTCAGGGTAGTTGTCGATAATCAGTTTCAAGGGTTTTAATACCGCCACGGCGCGCGGGGCTTTCGCGTCCAGATCGTCGCGCACGGCTTGCTCCAGTACGCTCATGTCAATCCATGAGTCGGCTTTGGATACACCGATTCGGTCGGTGAACAGACGCAGGCTTTCGGGCGTGAAGCCACGGCGGCGCACGCCGACCAGCGTCATCATGCGTGGGTCGTCCCAGCCATCGACGTGGTTCTGCTCCACCAGTTGCAGCAGTTTGCGTTTGCTGGTGATGGCGTAGGTGAGGTTTAGTCGGGCAAATTCGGTTTGCTCGGGCAGGGGTTGTTCAAACACACCGACTTCGACCAAACGCTCGAGCACCCAATTGTACAGCGGGCGGTTGTTTTCAAATTCGAGCGTGCACAGTGAGTGGGTGATTTTTTCCAGCGCGTCAGAGATGCAGTGGGTGAAATCGTACAGCGGATACACACACCACGCATCACCGGTGCGGTGGTGGTGCGCGTAGCGAATGCGGTAGATGACGGGATCGCGCATGACGATGAACGATGAGGCCATGTCGATTTTCGCACGCAGCACGTGTGCGCCTTCGGGGAACTCGCCCGCACGCATGCGGCGGAAAATGTCGAGACTCTCTGCCGCCGGACGCTCGCGGTAGGGCGAGTTTTGACCGGCTTCGTGTAGTTGGCCGCGTTGCGCGCGGATGGTGTCGGCGTCTTGCGAATCAATGTAGGCGTGGCCGGCTTCGATGAGTTTTTCGGCGAATTGGTAGAGTTGCTCGAAGTAATCGGAGGCGTAGTACAGATGCTCGGTGCCGTTGGCATCAGTCCAGTCAAAGCCGAGCCAGTGCACCATGTCTTTGATCGCATCGACGTACTCGGTCGATTCTTTTTCCGGATTGGTGTCGTCAAAACGCAGATGGCAGCGGCCGCCGTAGCTTTGTGCCAGACCGAAGTTCAGGCAGATACTTTTGGCGTGGCCGATGTGCAGGTAGCCGTTCGGCTCAGGCGGAAAGCGGGTGATGATGGTCGGCAGGGGGCGGCCTTGTGCGTCCGTGCGGTGGGCGTATTTGCCGGCTGCGGTTTCCGCGTCGATTTTTTGGCGGATGAAATTTGATACGGTGTCGTTGTCGTTGGTAATCGGGGTATGTGACATAGGGTGTTTCTAAGGTTTTAAATAAATAAATAAATAATAAATTGAAAAAACGAAATGCTTTAATGAATCGTTTGGCCGCTCTGCACCGTCATTGGTGCGGCATTGAGTGTGCGCACCTGTTGCTTGATCTGCGTGATTTCGTAGGTGTTGAGCACCTGCTCCAAATACGGTTGTGCCTGCTGGGTGCAGGCATCGAGGATTTTCGCTTTGACCGGCAGCAGTTGTGCCTGCTGCATGGAAAATTCGTCCAAGCCCATGGCCAATAATAAACGCGTGAGTTTGGCATTACCCGCCATTTCGCCACAGACCGAGACCGGTTTGCCGACGCTTTGCGCCGCGCGGATGGTGAATATGATGAGTTGCAGTACCGCCGGATGTAGCTCCTCGTACAGGTGCGCGACATCGGCATCGCCGCGATCCACGGCGAGGGTGTATTGGGTCAAGTCGTTCGTGCCGATGGACACGAAGTCAAGCTTCGGTAACAGTGCGTGCAAAATCAGCACCGCCGATGGAATCTCAATCATGACGCCAATCGGCATGTGTTCGTTGAACGGAATTTGCGCTTCACGCAGCTGTGTGCGCGCTTTTTCGATCAGGGTCAGGGTTTGTTGCAATTGCTCCACGCCGCTGACCATCGGGATCATGAGTTTAATCGCGCCATAATGCGACGCACGCAAAATCGCCCGAATCTGCGTGAGAAACATTTTCGGGTTGGACAGGCAGTAACGCACCGCGCGCAGACCCAGCGCCGGGTTCATCGGTGTTTCGTAATCGTCGGTGGACAGCGCTTTGTCCGCGCCGATGTCGAGCGTGCGGATGGTCACGGGCTGGCCGTCCATCAGCGTTGCTGCGGCTTTGTAGACCTCGAATTGCTCGGCTTCGTCGGGCAGATCCTTGCGGTTCATAAACAGGTATTCGGTACGGAACAAACCCACGCCGTCCGCGCCCATGGCCTTGAGCCGGGGAATATCGGAGGGTGATTCGATGTTGGCCAGCAATTTGATGGCGACACCGTCCAGCGTGACCGTGTCGCGGCCAATCAGTTCGGACAGTCGGGTTTCCTCGTCGATTTGCGCTTGCTGCACCTGACGGTAGTGCGAGAGAATCAGCTCGTCGGGATTGACCAGCACCACGCCGTTGACCCCGTCGACAATCACCCATTCGTTTTGGCGGATGATGGCGCGTGCCTGTCCGGTGGAGACCACGGCGGGCAAGCCCAAACCACGTGCGACGATGGCGGTGTGGCTGTTCGGCCCGCCGGTGTCGGTGATAAAGCCGCCGAGCGAGCGGCCTTTAAATTGCAGCATGTCTGCCGGCGCGATGTCGTGTGCGACCAGTATCATCTCGGTGTCAAAGGCCTGTGGAATCTCGCACACGGTGCGGTTGCGCTCGCGCAGAGCGCTCATGATGCGCGTGCCGACCTGCATGACATCCTGTTTGCGTTCGCGCAGGTATTCGTCTTCAAATGCGTCGAACTGCGCCATCAGCGCGTGGACTTGTTCGGACAGCGCCCATTCGGCGTTGTAGCGTTGTTCGGAAATGAGTTTTTGCGTGGCATTTACGATTAGCTCATCTTGCGCAATCATGCTGTGTACGCTGAGCATGGCGTTCATTTCCATCGGCGCATCGTCGTCCAGCTGTGTTTGCAGGTCGTGAAATTCGGTTTGTACGGTTTGAATCGCGGCGCGAAAACGGGCGAGCTCTTCGTCGATTTGATCCGTAGAAATCAGGTAGTGTTGCGCTTCCAAGCTGACGTGTGAAAGCAGATGCGCTCGTCCGATCGCAACTTTATCGCTGACGCCGATGCCGTGGATGCTGAAGGTCACTGTTGATTCCCTCGGTTAATTGCGTGTGATTATTCGTCTTCGCCGAATTTATTGGCGATAATCGCCAGCACCGCATCCAGCGCTGTTTGCTCATCTTCGCCGTCGGCTTCAATGGTGACTGTCGAGCCGATGCCTGCGGCGAGCATCATAACGCCCATGATCGATTTGGCGTTGACGCGGCGACCATTGCGCGTAATCCACACGTCGCTTTTGAACGGCGTGACGGTCTGAGTCAATACGCCGGACGCGCGCGCGTGCAAACCGAGTTTGTTAATGATGGTCGTTTCTGCCTGTACCATGGGTGTTTCCTTATTTCCAAAAATCAATCGTTCAACCTAATTCGTTATATCCGTTAGGACGGATCGCCGGCGGGTGCTTCATGTGGACGCTCGTAGACGAATAGCCCGCGCTGCCCGCCTTCAATCGCTTTTTTCGCTAATTCGGCCAAAGGCAGCTGGCGGTAATTCACCGCGCGCAGCAGCGTGGGTAAGCTCACGCCATAAATCAGCTCGGTGTGCGGGTGTTTGTCAATCAGTCGAACCGCACAGTTCGCTGGCGTAGCGCCGCACATGTCGGTGAATACCAGTACGCCATCACCGTTGTTAAGCTCATGGATGGCTTTCATAGCGCGTTCGGCCACTTGGTTCACATCCTCGTCCGCTTGCACATCCAGCGCCTGCACGCCCTCGGGGATTTGTTTGTACACATGCTGC
>CAYPYQ010000154.1:0-5605 GCA_964414735.1 uncultured Hydromonas sp. | reverse complement strand
ATCACCAACAATTTGAATGAAATCGCGCAGATGTACGCGACGGGCAAAGGCTCGATCAAGGTGCGCGCGCGTTGGCATATCGAGGAATTGGCACGTGGCCAGTGGCAGCTGGTGGTGTACGAGTTGCCGCCGAATACGTCCAGCCAAAAGGTGCTGGAGGAAATCGAAGAGCTGTCCAATCCGAAAGTGAAAACCGGCAAAAAATCGCTGCTGCCGGAGCAGCAAAATACCAAACAATTGATTTTGTCCATGCTCGATACGGTACGCGACGAATCGGGCAAGGATGCGCCGGTGCGTCTGGTGTTTGAGCCGAAGTCCAAAAACATTTCGGTGGAAGAGTTCAGTAATTTCTTGCTGTCCAACACCAGTTTGGAAGGTTCGGTGTCACTGAACTTGGTGATGGTGGGACGCGATGGCCGTCCATGCCAAAAATCACTGCGTGAAGTGTTGAGCGAGTGGATTTCATTCCGCCGCGATACGGTCACGCGTCGTACGCAGTTTCGCGTGCAGAAAGTGTCCGACCGCATTCATATTCTCGAAGGTCGCGAAATCGTCCTGCTCAATATTGACGAAGTGATTGCTATCATTCGGGAATCGGATGAACCGAAACCCGCGTTGATCGAGCGATTCGGTTTGTCCGAACGTCAGGCCGAAGACATTCTCGAAATCCGTTTGCGTCAATTGGCGCGACTCGAGGCGATCAAAATTGAGCAAGAGTTGATGGGGCTGCGCGAGGAATTGATGGGTTTGTACGAGCTGCTCAATGACGAAAGTGTATTGAAACGTTTGCTCATCAAGGAAATCGAAGCCGATGCGAAAAAATTCGGTGATGCACGTCGTACGCTGCTCGAAGAAGCGCAAAAAGCCAGCGTCAGTGTTGCCGTCGTGGACGAGCCGATCACCGTGATCGTGTCGAAAAACGGCTGGGTGCGCGCACGTACAGGCCATCAGGTTGAAATTGATACGTTGGCGTTCAAGCAGGGCGACTCGCTGCACGGCCTGTATCTGTGCCGCTCAGTCAATAATTTATACGCGCTCGATAGCAAAGGGCGCGCGTACTCCGTGCCTGTGTCGGCACTACCGGGTGGGCGCGGCGACGGTGTGCCGTTGGCCACTTTGGTTGATGTGCAGGACGGTGCTATTTTGTCGCAATATTTCGCCGGCGCGGATGATAAGCGGGTGGTGATTGCGACGGCGCAGGGCATGGGCTTTAGCTGTATTGCCGGTGATTTACAAAGCCGCGTGCGCGCGGGTAAAGCGTTCGTCAATCTCGCCAAAGAGGACAGCGTCCTGAAAATGAGCGCGATGGACGCGAACGATCTGTATCTGGCGTGTCTGGCCAATGATGGGCGCTTGCTCAATTTCAGTTTGGTCGAATTGAAAGAACTCAACAGCGGCGGTAAAGGCGTGATTCTGATGGACATCGCCGAGCCGGTACGTTTGGCGGATGTATTACCGAACGATGGCATTGCGCTGCTGGTGCAGTCCGTTAATCGCAGTGGCAAAGTACAAGAACTGCGTTTGGCAGGGAGCAGTTTGCAGGCGTTTGCCGCAGCGCGTGCGCGTAAAGGTAAAGTGATTGATGCCAAACTCAAACCGCAGGGTTTGAAACGTGTGGTGACGCCGACTTTGGCATGATTTTAAATACACGTAGGAGCTGATTTGAATCAATACGGTGCATGAGCGCATTATTTTTTGCTTGCTTTGTGAATACTTTTTGTTTATCGTTCAGCGATTGACTGTTTTGTCAGTCTATGACTATTAAATTCATAATCACACAGGTCATATTAATAATTAGATTTTTTAATTATTTTTGTGACTGATTCACATAGGGGAATATATGAAAGCAACTTGGCTCAAATCAGCAATGATGATTTCAGGTGTATTGGTATTGGCTGCTTGCGGCGGCGGTGATAAGCCAGCCGATCAGGCCGCAGCTCCAGGTGCGGCTCCAGCGCCAGTTCCAGTCATTAATACGATTCAAAAAATCAAAGACAAAGGTGTGGTTGTGGTTGGCCATCGTGAGTCTTCGATTCCTCATTCTTATTTGGTGGATGGCAAACCGGTTGGCTACTCGATGGATGTGTGCGCAGCCATCGTTGATCAATTGAAAAAAGATCTGAACTTGCCGAACTTAAAAGTCGAATATAAAGCGGTGACTTCATCCACTCGTATTCCTGAAATCCAAGCGGGCAACATCGACATGGAATGCGGTACGACCACCAATAGCGTGAAGCGTCAAGAGCAAGTGGCTTTCTCGATTAATCACTACGTCACCGAGGTGCGTATGGTGGTGAAAAAAGGCTCTAACATCAAATCCATCGCCGATCTGGATGGCAAAGCGGTCGTGACCACGCAAGGTACGACCTCTGATAAATACATCAAACAAGGTGAACAAGCGGCCAAAGTTAACGTAACCAACGTGTTTGGTAAAGACCACGCGGATTCATTTGCGCAAGTTGAATCGGGTTCTGCGGTCGCATTCTTCATGGATGATAACATCTTGGCCGGTTTGATTGCCAACTCTAAAAACCCAGCGGATTTTGAAATCGTCGGCCCGGTGTTGTCTTCTGAGCCATACGGCATCATGTTGAACAAGGGTGATCCTGAGATCAAGAAAATTGCGGATAAAGCCGTTTTAGAAATGATCAAATCAGGCGCGATGGAAAAAGCTTATAAAAAATGGTTCCAATCTGAAATTCCTTTGACTGGTGGTAAGAAAACCAACCTGAACTGGCCAATGAACGAAGGTACGAAAAAAGCCTTGGCCGAACCGTCTGACAAAGGTATCTAATTGTCTAATTAAGACATTTCTGTATCAGGCTGATAAGGCGCATTGAAAAGTTTTCGTGCGTCTTATTTTTTAATGCTGAGTGCTTGATGCACAGCTAGTATAGATTGGAAAAAATAATGGCTCAGTTAGATTGGGGTGTATTTTGCTCACCGAGCAATGAATACATCGATAAAACGAGTTGGGTGGAATCATTGTGTCATAGCGTTGGAGCACGCAGCTATGATGCGGCGGCAGAGGAAGTGACTTGGCTGCAAATGATGTTCACCGGCTTGAAATGGCATTTTGTGGTGTTTCTCGGTGCTTTGGTTTTGGCGATGATCATCGGCTCTTTGCTCGGTGTGATGCGCACCACACCGAATAAATGGTTGGTACGTTTGGGTAATGCGTATGTAGAGCTGTTCCGTAACGTACCGTTGGTCATCCAGTACTTTTTCTGGTTACTGGTGTTCCCCAGCTTTTTACCTGCGACGTTTTCGCAGGATTCAAACGCGTATGTGAATGGCTTGTGGTATCGCCATATTGCTGCGGCTTCACCGTGGGTAATGGGGATTTTGGGCTTAGGTATGTATCATGCTGCACGTGTGTCTGAGCAGGTGCGTGCCGGCATTCAGACGATTTCCAAAGGGCAGTGGAATGCTGGTTTTGCGCTCGGTATGTCGCGCGCGCAAATTTACCGTTATACCATTTTGCCGCAGGCATTTCGTATCGTTTGGCCGACCTTGACTTCGGAGATGATGAATCTGTTTAAAAATGCCTCGGTCGCCTTCGTCGTCAGCGTGGTGAATTTCTATGCTTTGACCAAAACCATGATTGAAGAGACGTCACAGGTGATCGTGATTTTGGTAGTGACCACTTTTGTGTACTTGTTCTTTACCTACGCGATTAAATTTATCATGGTACAGGTGGAAAAACGCATGCAGATTCCGGGCATGATCACGGGAGGTAAAAAATGAGTTTTGATTTTGGCGTTTTATTTACCTCTGAGTCTTTGACCATGCTGGCCAAAGGCCTGTGGTTTACAGTGCAACTGACGGTATTGGCCTTGATCGGTGGGATGGTGATTGGTACACCATTAGCGATGATGCGTCTGTCGTCCAACCGTGTGCTCTCTGGTTTTGCCAAACTGTATGTGGATTTTTTCCGTGGCTTGCCTTTGGTGCAGGTGTTGTTAGTGTTCTATTTGATGTTGCCGATTTTGTGGCAAAAAATCACTGGCGCACAGTATCCGACGCCTCTGGGCGCTTTGGTAGCGGGTGTGATTACCTACGCGATTTTTGAAGCGGCTTATTACTCAGAAATTATGCGTGCAGGCATTCAAAGTGTGTCCAAAGGTCAGATGAATGCGAGCTATGCGCTGGGTATGAGTTATGGGCAGACGATGGCGAATGTGGTACTGCCACAGGCTTTGCGCAATATGCTGCCGGTGCTGCTCACGCAAACCATCATTTTGTTCCAAGACATCACACTCGTTTATGCGGTGGGCTGGAAAGACTTTTTGGGCGCGGGTAGCACTTTGGCGGGGATTAATAATCGCCCGACCGAATTTTATCTGTTCGTCGGTTTGGTGTATTTTGTGATTTGCTACGCCATGTCCAGCTATGTCAAACGCTTGCAGAACAAAATTGCGATTGTTCGTTGATCAACCGATCAAAAATAGAAAAGGATTCACACAATGATTGAGATTAAAAATGTATCCAAATGGTATGGTGATTTTCAGGTTTTGACCGATTGCTCCGCTACGATTAATAAGGGTGAAGTGGTTGTGGTTTGTGGTCCGTCCGGCTCAGGCAAATCCACTTTGATTAAAACGGTGAACGCACTTGAACCAATTCAGAAGGGCGATATTGTGGTCAATGGTACTTCACTGACTGACCCGAAAACCAATTTGAATCAACTGCGCTCGCATATTGGCATGGTGTTTCAAAACTTTGAGCTATTCCCACACATGAGCATTGAGGAAAACTTGGCACTGGCGCAGATGAAGGTGCTCAAGCGCGGCAAAGATGAAGCCTATGCCAAGGGTAAAAAACTGTTGGAGCGCGTGGGCTTGGCGGCGCATGCACATAAATTTCCGGGACAATTGTCCGGCGGTCAACAGCAGCGTGTAGCGATCGCTCGTGCGCTGGCGATGGATCCGATTGCGATGTTGTTCGATGAGCCGACCTCGGCGCTTGATCCGGAAATGGTTAACGAAGTTCTGGATGTGATGGTGGAATTGGCCAATGAAGGTATGACCATGATGTGCGTGACGCATGAAATGGGCTTTGCGCGTAAAGTGGCGAACCGTATCATTTTTATGGATCACGGTAAAATCGTTGAGGATTGCTCCAAAGATGAATTTTTCGGTCATCCGCAAAATCGCAGCGAACGTGCGAAACAATTCCTGTCCAAAATTTTGGCACATTGATCAACGCTGCTTTTTCGCGTAATGATTGCCCTCGATATGTACGAGGGCAATTTTTTTAGCCGTGCTAAAATGCGCCATTTCCACACAAAATAGGCGAGATAATGAAACCACAACTACATTTACAAGCATTCAATCCGCAACCTTTCACCGCGCGTCGCGCACGACTGGCGCAAACCATGCGCTCGATGAATCCGAGCGGCACATCCATTGCGATTGTACAAACTGCTGCAGAAGTCGCACGCAATCGAGACGCTCATTTTGATTTTCGTCCGGATAGCTATTTCTACTATCTGACGGGTTTTACCGAGCCGGAATCGGTGTTGGTGATGTTGGTCACAGCGGATTCCGCCCGCAGCATTATTTACTGTCGTGAAAAAAATTTGGAACGTGAAATTTGGGATGGT
>CAYPYQ010000153.1:0-8836 GCA_964414735.1 uncultured Hydromonas sp. | reverse complement strand
GTTACCTGTTTTACCACCTTTGTAATCAGCGGCATTGAGTGGGTAGGCATACAGTTTGGAGCTTTCGGTTTTCGGGTTAAACGTCAACCAGCGTACGAATGGTGCGTAGTTATGCACGCTTTCACTTTTTCCCGCCAGATCGACTTTGCCGCCGCTCAATGGGCTTTGTAAAAAGCCGTGAATCAGGCCGCTGCTGCGATCCAGCGCCAAGCCTTCCATGCCGCGATTCGGGCGACGTTTGGACAAAATAATTGGCAGGTCAGTCGGTTGTGTGCCGGGTGCGTATTTTTTCAGAATTTTGCCGGTTTTGGCATCCAGCTTGGCGATGAACGGACCGTATTCGTCCGAAATCCACAGGGTGTTTTTACCGTCAATGACAATACTCTCGGTATCCATGCCGTTCGCATCGTAGCGCAGTGGACGCAGATTATCATCCAGTGCGATTTCGCCGGATGAGCCGACACCTTGGGCAATCGGCAGGCCGGTGATGGCCGTCCCGTCACCGCTGCGGATTGGGCGCAGAGCGGTCACGCGTGCCTGATCGTTTTTCACCGTGATGGTGGCGATGGCAGGAGAAAAATCCGGCGTGGAGAAAATTTTGCTGTCGAGGGTTTTGTCGCCGCGCTGCACTTTCGGGCCGTCACCATTCGGACCGCGGTCGGTGATGCTCAAAAAGGTGAGCGAGCCGTCAGCGGCCTTGCCTTGAAACGCCAAACCAGAACCAACCGCCGGTACAAATCCTTTGGCAAAAGCTTGGCGAACGGCGGCTGATGCGCCAGCGTATGGGACATAGTCCGCTGCGGGTACTTGCAGCTCCATTTTTTTCAGTTGAATGCGCTCAGGGTTTTCCAATGAAGTATTGGGTTCGGCGTGTGCAGACAAAGTAAAGGCGCACAGCAGAGCGAGTGCGCCGGATGAGAGGAATTGGGAATGCTTCATGATGGCTCCGTCGGTAGAAATTGAGCCATGCATTCTAAAATGTAAAAATGACCATTCTGTGACAATGTCACCTCAATATTCCCTCAATGTCACGCTATGGTCATTTGGATTGTTTTAGGGGTTTGAAAGTCTCGGACGCTTTATTTCGTGCCAGTGCTGCCAAAACCACCTGCACCGCGATCGGATGCGTCAAATTCCTCAACCAGATTGAACTGCGCTTGCACGACGGGTACGATGACCATTTGCGCGATGCGTTCGAACGGCTCGATGGTGAATGTGGTATTGCCACGGTTCCAAGTCGATACCATGAGTTCGCCCTGATAATCCGAGTCAATCAGACCGACGAGGTTGCCCAGCACCACGCCGTGTTTGTGTCCCAGGCCGCTGCGCGGCAGGATCATGGCGGCATAATTGGCATCGGCCAAGTGGATCGCCAAACCGGTGGGAATGAGTATGGTTTGACCTGGTTCGAGGGTGATTTTTTCGCTGATACAGGCGCGAAGATCCAGGCCGGCACTGCCTGCTGTGGCATAATGCGGCAGTTGGTCTTTGATCAGCGGATTGATAATTTTGATATCGATGTGCATGGTGTGCTTTCGTTGTAATGTAAAAAAACGTGCTATTTTAAACGAAGCGCATGCTGCATTCGGTCATTTTTGGACAGATTTTGATGACGGCTTTTAAGATTCCCCGTTCGGTTTTGGTGTTGATTCACACGCCGGATTTACAATTTTTACTGCTCAAACGCACACCAAAAGCTGAGTTTGACGTGGATTTTTGGCAATCGGTGACCGGTAGTTTGGATGCGCTGGACGAGCCGCCTCTGCTCGCGGCCAAGCGTGAGCTGCTGGAGGAAACGGGTTTGAATGCGGATGAATATGTGTTTCGTGATTTGCAGCATTCGGTCGAATACGAGATTTTTGAACAATGGCGACATCGTTACGCGCCAGGGGTGACGCATAATATCGAGTATCAATTTGCCGTATGCGTGCCGGATACGCAGGTGGCGGTGCGACTGGCGCCGAATGAGCATGTGGCGTATCAGTGGTTGCCATTTGCGCAGGCGGCGGATTTGTGCTTTTCGTGGAATAACGCCGGTGCGATTCGTCGTGTGGCGGCGGAGTGGTCTGAGCGCTCGTGTGATTGATGGGTATACAGGTGAAAAATAAGGCGGTCTCGAATGCGAGCCGCCTTTAATTTTTTGAGCGATGTATTTTTATTGCAGCAAATCGACCAAGTTTTTGATCATGTCTTTGCTCTCCCGTTGCGTGTCGTCCAATAGATTCCAAATCGTGTCTTGCCCCAAAACCGAGTAATGGCCTTCGCTGGCTAAATCGTATAAGCGCCGCTCCAAATCAGGGGTTTGCTCCAGTTGCTCAACGTCGATCATCCATTCGTTTTGGTAGTAGCTTAGCAGCTCGCTCATGCGTTGGCGTATCTGCGGCAGACGTTGGTTCAACTCCTGTAGGGTTTGAATGTCATCGTGCAGTTGCTCGTAGCGTTGTTGGATATCGGTGAGTTTTTTTTCTAATGCGTCCATCATTTGTAATATGAGTTTAAGGTTTAAAGGGCAGGGTACAGCTGCTATTGGCGCGAATGCGCGGATAGGTCGCGTCGTTGCTGCGCTGCCATACGGTTACACAGTCGTTGACGTTGAATTCATCACCGGTTTGTACGACGAAGGTTTCGTTCGGGTTGGTTTGCACCGTGTAGCGGTACATGTATTCGGGCGAGCTGAGTTGACCCATATTTAGGATTTGATTGAGGCCAAAATTGATGCCCCAGCCAACATGACTGCCGCCACCTCCCACGCCGACTGAGACGTCCACGGGGCTGGTGCGGCGTTCGGAATATTGTTGGATGGTTTGCTTTTGCGTGATTTTGCCGAGACTCGCGCGTGCGTCTGCTGCGGGCGTTTTTGAATTATTGTTGGTTGCGCAGGCAGCCAAGGTCAGGCTGATCAGGCCGATACCGAGGGTTTGGGTTAGGGTGCGGTTCATGAGGTGCTCCAGTCTGCTGTTTGCTTGAAAAGGTTTAGCGAATGCGGCGCGCGCCGTTAAAGCGTTTTTGCCAGTAATCCATGGTGTAATCCTCGACCCGTACCGCGCCGCCACTGCTCGGGGCGTGCACGAAATAGGTTTGTCCGAGGTAGATGCCGACATGCGAATTGGCCTCGCCTGAGGTGTTGAAAAACAGCAGGTCGCCGGCTTGGGCGTTATCCAAGCTGATGCTGCTGCCGTAGCTGGCTTGCTCAGAGGCGCGGCGCGGCAGATTGACGTTCAGGCTTTTTTTACTGGCGTATTGAACCAAGCCGGAGCAATCAAAGCCTTGATCCGGTGAGCTGCCGCCATAGCGGTAGGGTGTGCCGAGAAAGTTCATGGCATAGACAGCGACATCGCGGTTCGGACCGGCGGCGATGCTGACATTTTGAGGGGTTCGGCCTTTGTATTTGCCTTGGCGGGTCGGTGCGGTGGTGGAGCAGGCACTGACCAAGGAGGCTAAGGTAAGTGCGAGGATGCCTCGGCTCAGCCAGTGCAAACGCGTGGATATGAGGTTGGTTGGCTGAGAAGTGCGTTGTGTGATGGGAATGATGATCATGTTGCTATGTCCAGTTTTGCCCAAACCGGCGTATGGTCAGAGGGCTGCTCGTGGCGACGGGGTTCTTTGTCAATCACACATTCAATGCATGATTGCGCTAGTGGTTGACTCAGGAGGATGTGATCAATGCGTAGACCGGCGTTGCGGCGAAAAGCCATTTGCCGGTAATCCCACCATGAAAAGGACTTTTCGGGCTGGTCAAACAGGCGAAATGCGTCGCTCAAGCCCAAGTCCAGCAGTTTTTGAAAGGCAGCTCGCTCCTGCGGTGAAACGAGATTACAGCCCAGCCATTTGTCGGGATTGTGTACGTCGGCATCGGTCGGGGCGATGTTAAAGTCGCCCAGCAGCGCGAGTTTGGGGTGTTGTTTCAGTTCGTCGCTGAGAAATTCGGTCAATGCTGCCAGCCAGTTGAGTTTGTAGACGAATTTATCGCTGTCCAGCGATTGTCCGTTAACAATGTAGGTGTTGACGATGCGCACGCCGTTGATGGTGGCGCAGATCACGCGTTTTTGCTCATCTTCGAAATTCGGCAGATTTTTTTGAACCTCACTTTGTTCGGTGCGGCTGATGATGGCGACGCCGTTATAGGTTTTTTGTCCGACGAACGAAACATGCAGGCCGACCTCGGTAAATGCCGCAAGCGGGAAAGCGTCGTCGGTCATTTTGGTTTCTTGCAAACACAGCACATCGACATCGGTGCATTGCAAATAGTCCAAAACCTGGGGCAGACGGACTTTGAGTGAATTGACATTCCAAGTGGCTATTTTCATTTTTTGATCCTAAAAAAACATAGCCATCATTATGCCGAAAAAACAACGGTCATATATTAGGGTTATGCATTAAATGACGGATTCATTGTTGTGTCACGAAATTGTCACATAAAAGAAATATAGTGGCGGCAGTTAGCTTGGTGGGCAAAAACTTGCTGTGTGCAATGGGTATGTTGGCGAAGCAGCGGTTTGATTTATTTCAATGATTCTTTTGGGTTTTATAGCGTTTTTTAGGAGAAAACGATGCAAGTTAAACATTTATTGTCAGGTGTGGCTGCGGTTGTGTTGTCTATGTCTTTGATCGGTTGTGGCGGTCAATCTGATGGCGAGCAAAAAGCTGCTGCGGCTTCTGGTTTGAACGGTTCCGGTGCGACTTTCCCAGCGCCAGTGTATACCAAATGGGCGTCTGACTATAAAGGCGCAACTGGTATGGCGGTGAATTATCAAGGTACTGGCTCAAGCGCGGGTATCGACGCGATCAAAAAGAAAACTGTGGACTTCGGTGCGACTGATGCGCCTTTGAAAGGTGAAGAGCTGGATGCGAGCGGTTTGGTGCAGTTCCCAGCGGTCATCGGTGGCGTGGTTCCTGTATATCATATCGAAGGCGTGGGTTCTTTGACTTTGGACGGCGCGACTTTGGGTGACATCTATTTGATGAAAATCAAAAAATGGAATGACCCTGCGATTGCCAAATTGAACCCAGGTGTGAAGTTGCCGGATACTGAAATCAAAGTGGTACGTCGTTCAGATGGCTCGGGTACTACGTTCATGTTCACCGACTACTTGGCGCAAGTGAACGAAGGCTGGAAAGCTTTGGGCGCGAGCAAAGAGCCTAAATGGGCGGACGGCACGGTCGGCGGTAAAGGTAACGACGGTGTTGCCGCCAGCGTGAAGCAGTTGCCAGGCGCAATCGGCTACGTCGAGTACGCGTATGCTAAGAAAAATGGTATGCCAGCGGCTTCTTTGGTGAACAAAAACGGTAAAGTAGTAGCGCCAACTGCAGATGCATTCGCTGCTGCGGCTGCAACTGCGGATTGGTCTGCTAAACCGGGCATGGGCATTTCTTTGAACAACCAAGTGGGTGAAAAAACTTGGCCGATTACGGGTGCGACGTTCATCTTGATGCAAAAGAAAACTGACAACGCGAAAAACTCCGCTGAAGTGTTGAAATTCTTTGACTGGGCTTTGACCAAAGGCCAAGCACAAGCTTCTGCTTTGGAATACATTCCTTTGCCAGACAGCGTAGTGGGTAAAATCAAAGAAAGCTGGAAACAAATTACCGACGCTTCAGGCAAAGCGGTGTTGCAATAATTCGATCCGGCCTGACTCAATCGACATGTGATTGATGACAATCGAGAAGTAAACGAGAAAGGCCGGATTGGGAACACTCCGGCTTTTTTTGTTATTCCAAGCAGTAAATATGTAGTGAACGCAGCAATGTATGCGAGAAACCAAAGGTGACAGGGTGAATACGACGCAAAGCGTATCTAATGGCATGAATTCGGACGCGCCGGCGAGCGCAGGGAAAATCCATCCGAATCCGTGGGTAGATAAAGGATTTAAGTGGCTGACCGAAGCGAATGCTTGGTTGGTTTTGATTTTATTGGCAGGGATTATCATTTCCCTGATTTTTGGCTCGATGCCGACATGGAAAAACCAAGGTATTGGCTTTTTGACGCGCGAGCAGTGGGACACGGCAGCCGGTGAATTCGGTGCGTTGGGTCCGGTTGCGGGGACGCTGATTACTTCCGGTATTGCGATTTTTTTGGCGTTGCCGATTAGTATCGGTATCGCGATGTTTTTGACCGAGTTGGCGCCTGCATGGTTGCGTCGTCCATTGGGTACGGCGATTGAGTTGCTGGCGGCGATTCCGTCGATTATTTACGGTATGTGGGGCTTGTTTGTGATCGCGCCACTGTTTATTAAGTACATCCAGCCGGCACTGGCGGCGACCTTGGGTCAATTACCCCTGATCGGCGCGTTGTTCTCCGGTCCGGCTTTGGGCGTGGGTGTTTTGACTGCGGGTGTCGTACTGGCCATTATGATTGTGCCGTTCATCACGGCGGTATTGCGTGATGTATTTAGTCTGGTTCCGGCAATGCTCAAGGAATCGGCATACGGTTTGGGCGCGACGACATGGGAAGTGGTGCGTAATATTGTCATTCCGCATACGAAAATCGGTATGGTCGGTGGTGTGATGCTCGGTCTGGGGCGTGCGCTGGGTGAAACGATGGCGGTGACTTTCGTGATTGGTAATGCGCATGGCTTGAATCTGTCTTTGTTTGCGCCGGGTAATAGTATCGCGTCAACGCTGGCTAATGAGTTTAACGAAGCGAGTTCAGATGAGCATCGTTCGGCATTGTTGGCTTTGGCCTTGGTCTTGTTCTTGATTACCACCATCGTGTTGGGTTTTGCGAAATGGCTGATTTCGCGCACGCAAAATCATTAAAGTGCGGGAGAAAAAAATGAATGTCGAACAATTAATGAATAACCCGCTGTACCGTCGTCGTAAATTGACGAATACGTTGATGCTGTTTTTCGCTGCTGTGGCGATTGTGGTTGGACTGTTTTGGTTGGCGTGGATTATGTGGACGCTGTTTTCCAAAGGCTTGGCAGCTTTGAGTCCGTCACTGTTTACGCAAATCACGCCTCCTGCGGGTGAAACCGGCGGCGGATTGTCCAATGCGATCGTAGGTAGTGTGCTGATGGTGTTGGTGGCGACGTTGATCACGACACCGATCGGGGTTTTGGCCGGTACGTATTTGGCGGAATATGGCCGTAACAATAAATTGACCCGTACCGTGCGCTTTATCAACGATATTTTGCTGTCTGCGCCGTCGATTGTGGTCGGTATGTTTGTGTTCTTGGTCGCGTATTATGGTTTGGGTTTGCGCCAGAATGCGTACTCTGGCTGGGCGGGTGCGTTTGCCTTGGCGATCATCATGCTGCCCGTCGTGGTGCGCACCACCGATGATATGCTGAAGTTGGTGCCGAATACACTGCGTGAGGCGGCGGTTGCGCTGGGTACGCCATACTGGAAAATGATTTTGAAAATTGGCTATCGTGCGGCACGTACCGGTATGTTGACCGGCTTGCTGCTCGGTGTGGCACGTATTTTCGGTGAAACCGCGCCATTGTTATTTACCGCGTTTGGTAATAACTTCTGGAGCACGAATTTGAGCGATCGCATGGCGAGCTTGCCACAGGTGATTAATCAGTTTGGCTTGTCGCCGGATGAAAACTGGAATAACTTGGCTTGGGGCGGTGCGATTTTGATTACCTTGTTGGTCTTGTTCATCAACATCGTGACCCGCTGGTACTCATCCCGTTCGGAATAATTGAAGATTTAGAAATTTAAGGATTGCTATGACAACCACTACTGTAAGTTTGGCACACGAAACTCCGAAAATCGAGATCAAGAATCTGGATTTTTACTACGGCAAATACAAAGCGCTGAAAAACATTAATCTGACCATTCCTGAGAAAAAGGTCACGGCGTTCATCGGTCCATCGGGCTGTGGTAAATCAACGCTGTTGCGCACGCTTAATCGCATGTTTGAGCTGTATCCTGAGCAACGTGCCGAAGGCGAGATTAATTTTGACGGTGAAAATATTTTGAAGTCAAAGCTGGATATCTCGATTTTGCGTGCGAAAGTCGGTATGGTGTTCCAAAAACCGACTCCGTTCCCGATGAGCATTTATGAAAATATCGCCTTCGGTGTGCGTTTGTTTGAAAAGCTGTCCAAAGGTGAAATGGATGAGCGCGTGGAATGGGCGTTGCAAAAAGCCGCGTTGTGGACCGAGGTGAAAGATAAATTGCAGCAAAGCGGTAACGGCTTGTCCGGCGGTCAGCAGCAGCGTTTGTGTATCGCACGTGCCATTGCGGTGAAACCGGAAGTGATTTTGCTGGACGAACCATGTTCGGCACTCGATCCGATTTCTACGGCGAAGGTTGAGGAGCTCATCATTGAGTTGAAAGAAGATTACACTGTGGTCATCGTGACGCATAATATGCAGCAGGCAGCGCGTGTGTCCGACTATACGACGTATATGTATCTGGGCGAAATGATCGAGTTTGGCGAAACCCGTCAGATGTTCATGAAACCGGCACGCCAAGAGACCGAAGATTACATCACCGGTCGTTTCGGTTAATCGACAAACACAAAGCTCGAAATTATTGAAAAGGAAGACAAAATGGTCGTACATACTTCAAAAAACTACGAAGAAGAATTGGAAAACCTGCGTACACGCGTGATGACCATGGGTGGGCGTGTGGAAAGCCAAGTGCGTCTGGCGATTTTGGCCTATAGCGAAGGCGATACGAAAATTGCCCAGCAGGTATTGGATACCGAGCGTGAAATCAATCAGGAGCAGTTAAGTACCGATTTGATGTGCTCGGAAGTCATCGCGCGTCGTCAGCCGGCAGCGAAAGATCTGCGCCTGCTGCTCGGCGTGATTCGCACGATTTCCGATTTGGAGCGCATTGCCGATCAAGCGGCGAAAATTGCTAAATTGGTATTGCGCAATGA
>CAYPYQ010000152.1:0-2147 GCA_964414735.1 uncultured Hydromonas sp. | reverse complement strand
GCGTCCGTTCCTCGCCGATTCGCAGTTCATGGTCAAAGCACGCGAAGGTCGCGCGGATGAAATTAATACCTGTATTGGCTGTAACCAAGCCTGTCTGGATCACACCTTCGCCGGCAAAATCACCTCGTGCTTGGTCAATCCACGCGCCTGCCACGAAACCATTTTGCAAATCAAACCCACGACCACACCGAAAAAAGTGGCGGTCGTTGGCGCAGGGCCTGCCGGTTTGGCATTCGCCACCACCGCAGCCGAGCGCGGCCATCACGTCACGCTGATCGAATCGTCGGGCAAAATCGGCGGGCAGTTCAATATCGCCAAAAAAGTACCGGGCAAGGATGAATTCAACGAAACCCTGCGCTATTTCGCACTTCAACTCGAATTGCGCGGCGTAAACGTACAGCTCAACACCCGCGCCACCGTCGATATGCTGGTGCAGGGCGGCTACGACGAAATCGTATTGGCCACTGGCATTGTGCCGCGTACACCGGCGATTAACGGCGTGAACCATCCCAAAGTCATGAACTATCTGGACGTGCTGCGCGACGAAAAACCGGTGGGTAAAAACGTCGCCATCATCGGCGCGGGCGGCATCGGCTTTGACGTGGGCGAGTACATCACACACCACCACGGCGCACATGTGAATCAGCTCGAATCCTTCTACACCGAATGGGGCGTGGATACCAATTACGCAACAGCCGGCGGTCTGCGTCCGGCGGCCGCACCAGCGCCAGAGCGCAGCGTCCATCTGCTGCAACGCAAAGCGAGCAAAGTCGGCGATGGCTTGGGTAAAACCACCGGCTGGATACACCGCGCCTCGCTCAAAGCACGCGACGTAGAGATGGTTGCGGGTGTGCAATACGACCGCATTGACGATGCCGGTTTGCACATCACCGTCAACGGCCAAACACAGATCTTGCCCGTCGATAACGTCATCATCTGCGCAGGTCAGGAGCCATTGCGCGAGCTGCAAGCGGGCTTGGAAGTTGCCGGTTGCCGCGTGCATTTGATCGGTGGCGCGGACGTGGCGGCAGAGCTGGACGCGAAACGCGCGATCAAGCAAGGCACGGAGTTGGCCGCAAGCTTTGATCTGGAGAAAAAAGGCGATGCCCCCGACAGCGCCAGCACACCGACATTGTCCAAACAATCCGCGGTCAAAACTTTGCTCGCCAATGACACCGCCAAAGCCATTTTGGAAAAACACTTGCCAGGCTTTTCCGCACATCCGCAGCTGGCGATGGCCGCCGAAATGCCGCTGGCAACCGTGGCGCAATTTGCCCGCGGTTTAATCAGCGATGAGGTTTTGAACAGCATAGATAGCGAGTTACAAGCCTTGTCGAAAGCGCCTGAAGTGACCCAAAACGCCGAACCAGCCGCAGCAACAGTGACAAATGTTGAAATAAAAACCAACGAATACTTCAGCATCAGCGTAGATGCGGGCGTGGCGCATCTGCAATTAACCCGCGCGGACAAGCTCAACACAATGACCCCGCATTTTTTCCCATTGTTGCGCGATGCGGTGCGCGATTTGGACGCCAGCGGCGAAACGCGTGCGCTGGTCATCAGCTCGACCGGCAAACATTTCTGTGCAGGCATGGCGCTGGACGTATTTGCCAATCTCGGCGACGCATTCAGCACGCAAACACCACGCGATCGTCTCGGTTTCCAAAACAGTTTATTGGCGCTGATGGAGTGTTTTAACGTATTGGAACAGGCGCGCTTTCCGGTGATTGCCGCCGTGCAGGGCGGTTGTATCGGCGGCGGCTTGGATTTGGCCGCAGCCTGTGACATCCGCGTGTGTTCGTCGGACGCATTCTTTTCGCTGCAAGAAACGCAAATCGGCATGGTCGCGGATTTGGGCGTATTGCAACGTTTGCCAAAAATGATTCCGCTCGGCGTGCTGCGTGAAATGGCCTACACCAGCGAACGTATGCCCGCTGAACGCGCCTTGTCCGTCGGCTTGGTCAACGCCGTTTTACCTGATGCAAAAGCAACCACAAAACACGCGTTGAAACTGGCGAAATCCATCGCGGCCAAATCACCAGCCGCCGTGGCGGGCTGTAAAACCGCGATTAACTACGCGCGCGACCACAGCACCGACGAAGCTTTGCGCCACATGGCGGTGCTGCAAAGCGCGATGTTTGACCCCG
>CAYPYQ010000151.1:0-4179 GCA_964414735.1 uncultured Hydromonas sp. | reverse complement strand
TACGGAATCGGCGCACGCGAGAAATACAAAGCGCGCTGCTGCTCATCCAACACCACCTTGACCATATTCGGATTGAGAAAATCGGCCAACTGATGCAGCGGATGCGCTGCCGTCGCCATCACGCACGAGGTATCGTCATTCAAAGCCTGCGCCACGGCGGTAATCAACTGCGGATCAATCGCCGGCTCGTCACCCTGCACATTGACCACAATCGTATCGTCCGACCAGCCGCGCTCTATCGCCACCTGTGCAATACGATCCGTGCCAGATGGATGATGTTCCAATGTCATATGCGCTGAATAGCCCGCCTCAGTCACAACCGCCGCAATGTCCGCATGATCGGTGGCCACGACCACTTCATTTGCCCGCGTTTGCAAAGCGCGCTCGGTCACGCGCAGAATCATCGCACGCCCCAAAATCGGCACCAGCGGTTTACCATGAAAGCGCGAGCTACCCATACGCGCCGGAATGACAATTTTGAACGGAGTCATGACGTCTCTTTATTCGGCAACGGCAATCGCTTGCTCAATCAGCATCACGGGAATGCCATCACGAATCGGGTACAACAACTGCGCCTGTTCGGAATACAAACCCTCAGGCTGTTTGTCTGTCGCGCTGCGATAAATTAACTCACCGCCGGTTTTCGGGCAGCGCAATACCTGCAAAAACTTCTCTTCCATAATCAATCCTTCAATCCTCTAACCAGCAAAATCTTTCCAACTCATTCGCTGATTTTTAACGAAATCATCCCAGATGTACGCGCGCCTGTCGTTAATCCGCATGGTTTAGCGCTTTCAGCCGCCCTACGATGTGCTCACTTAAAGCCTGCCAGCCAGCATCGCGATTCACACGCAAAGGTACGACCCAAATTTTCTCAGCCAGCTCAGGAAACTCATGCACCCACGGCAAACATTTCACCGCATCCTTTTCCGTCATCAATAGCGCCGCACAGTGATTTTGCGCCAGCGACTCGCTCAACCGCCGTGCCAGCACCGCGTCAAACGGCGCATGATCGGGTAAGGCCAAGCGTTCGCCATGAATGCCAAAGTTTGCCAACATATCGAAAAACACCTGCGGCTGGGCAATTCCCGCCAGCATCAACGTATTTGACCCCAAGCTTTTTTCTGCCCAAGTCGGCGTCCAATCCTGAAGCGCTATTGTACGCTGAACCTGCGCCAAAGCATAGGCGTTGTGTAACCGTGAACACACGGCAAACTGCGGCACCGTTAATGGATCGGGCATCCACGACAATGCCGCCACGCGGCCTATATCCTGCATAGGTTCGTTTTCAGCCAAATCCACTAGGGTAAGCCGCCGGTGATACACCAGCGCCGACACACTATTTAGCCGTGTGGGCGGCTCGCGCAAAGGTCCCGCAGGCAAACACCAACCGTTGCCCACGCCCCGATCATCCATCACGGCGATTTCCAAATCGCGGTACAGACGGTAATGCTGCAAACCATCGTCACAGACGATCACATCACATTCGGGATGCGCGGCACAAACAGCGCGCGCGGTATCCACTCGATTAGCCCCCACCCAAACGGGTACGCCTGTATTGCGCTGCAACAGCAATGGTTCATCGCCCACCTCGGCAGCTAAACTATCGGTCAATACCGCAGCGACGCGACGCTCCTGATCGACCTCTGAACCATAACCACGGGTGATGATCGCGGGCTGAAAACCGGCGCGTTGCAAATCCTTGACCAGCTGCGCAACCATCGGCGTTTTCCCCACGCCCCCAATCATAATGCCGCCGACCACCACGACCGGCACAGGCATGCGGTACTGCGCTTTCCAGCCGCGTAGATATGCCCAACGGCGCAATCCGGCGATTTTTTGAAACAACCATGACAGCGGCCACAGCGCGTACGTGAGCGCAGAGCGTTTTTGCCACAACGCGAGCCAATGCGCCTCGCGCTGCGCGCGAGCATGTAGCGTATCGGAAGAAGACGGCTGTTGCGCTGAATTCATGGTAATAAGGAGGTCTCCAATGGACAGACGAAAATTTTAACGCATTTCAAATGGGCTAACGCTTATTTATCAATAGTTTCAGGCTGCTCGCTGGGCGATTCAGTCCTCTCAGCTGCTCCATCAACCTCATTTACCTCATCCGCGCTCACCTCGGCCAACGCATCGGGAGTGCCGTTGCCCACGGCTTCGCCAATGTCCTCATCCAGCTCATCCATCAACATTTCTACTGAATCTTCCGCACCTTCAACGCGTCCCAAAACACGCACACCAACGTCCAATTTCACCCAATCAATCTCTTGTAACTGCACGCGTAGACGCGATTGCAGCGGCAAATCCGCAGGTAAAACCGTATTCAAATACAGTGGAATTTCAACCAAACGCAGCACATTTTCACGCACCATAATTGCCTGCGTCTCAAACAGCCCTTCGTTCATGCGCTGCGCCACCCAGCGCAAACACCAGTAACGTTCCATGCGTTTTTGCTGATCGGCATACGCACGGTATTTCTCGTCAAACTGGCTCATGCGCGCGAGCAAATCCGCTTCCTTCGGCTGAAACGGCGCTTTCATCGGCGCGGTCACGCCGTAGCGCACGACCGCCAACAACTGCATCTGATTGAGCCAATCGGCATAGCGGCGCAACGGTGAAGTCGCCCACATATACGCAGGCACGCCCATTGCCAAATGCGGCTGCGCGTGCGTCGTGGTGCGCACACCCATATAACTTTGCGTGCGAAACAGCGCCGGTATGCGCAGATCGCGCAGACGGCTGGCCCATTGCACATTGGCAAAAATCATCCACTCGGATACGATTTTATCGATCGGCGAGCCGCGCATACGCTGTGTGATGACAATTGGCTCTTCGCCTGTTAGTGGCGCATTGGCTGGATTTTCCACCTCATACGAGAAATCCGCACGGTTGTTGTTCTCCGGTTTACCACGCACCGCGTCACGAATCGCACTGAGCTTTTGCGCCGCTTGCCACAGCACCTGTAACTCTGCCGCCAGCGGATAGTCCGCACGTGCGCCCTCCAAATCCGCTGCACTCAACTGCATTTGTGGCGTGTCGTGGCGCAGATTATCACTGATATGCACACGTTCAATACGTGTTTCCATCTCGGTGAACGCGTCCGTTCCCGATAAAGTCGCATCAAAGGTGGTGTAAATCGACACCACCGGACGCACTGTACCCTCATCCAAACTGAATTGTGCCACCCAATGATCGGGCAGCATGGTGACTTTTTCACCCGGCATATACAGTGTGGACATACGGCTGACCGCATGAGTGTCGGCAACGTCACCGCGCTGTACTGCCAACGATGGCGCGGCAATGTGGATACCGATGCGGTAGCGTTGCTCAGTGAGAGGACGCACGGAAAACGCGTCGTCGATCTCAGTCGTAGCGGAATCGTCAATCGAAAATACCGGTACATCGTCCAGCACCACATCGTTGACCACGCCTTCTTTGAGCAGCTCATCCCACAGTGTGATCTGCGGTTCAGGCAGCGTATCAGCGCTCTGCGCTGCGCCGCGCGGATAATGCTCGGTCAAAAATATTTCACGGTGCAATTCAAACGCACTGCGATACGCACCAATGTGCAGCATCAGCTCAGACATAGTCATACCCAGATCGGTGGCGGCTTGGAGCGCCGCTTTATAGCTCATATCATTGGCATTTTTCTTATGCACGATCGCATCACGCGCTTGCAGAATTTCTGCGGGCGCTTGACCGGCTTTCATCTGCTCAACCCATTGTGCTTGCTGGCGCAGGCGTTCTTCTTTTTTCGCCACCGCTGCCAGCGCAATTTGAATCTGCTCGTACGGCTGACGGAAAAATTGCCCGCGCCCTTTTTTACCAAAATAGATCGGCGCTGACTGAATCGCCTGCCACATCGCGGCCTGCTCGATCACGCCACACTGCGCACCAAAATACTCACCGGCCACGGTTTTAAAATCAAACACCTCATCTGGCGCACATTCCCAGAGCAAATCCAAATCCACCTGCGCGGCGATTTCTTGTACCTGTTCGCCCGCTTGCGGCGCAGATACGCCGTTCAGACTCACCTGCAGCAACACGTCCTTGGTTTTGATTTTTTGTAAAGACGAGCCTTGCCCTTTGACCTGCAAATGACTGTCTTTTTGCTCCATGACCTCGCCGGTATTCAGCTTGCCCTGTGCTTCGTAGAAAACGATGTTGCCCATTCAA
>CAYPYQ010000150.1:0-2071 GCA_964414735.1 uncultured Hydromonas sp. | reverse complement strand
TTTGCGTGAGATTACAGAGGTGTTGCCGACGATTCCGGCGAAAAGCGCGATTGCTGCGCCGTGGGGATTTGATGCAGCGCTGTTGCGCAAGATCGCAGAGCTGCGCGCGCAGGGCGAGGTGGTGATTCCGCTGCCGGAGGGTTGTGCGCACGAAGAAGATGAGTTTGTGTGTAATCGTGCGTTGGTACTGGAGCATGATGCTTGGGTGGTGAAAGCCAAGGCGTAAATAATTTTGAATTTGAAACTGAAGGAAATACGATGAGTGCGGGTCAAAAATTGAATGAGCAAGGCAATGTGGTCGTCATTGGCACACAGTGGGGCGATGAAGGCAAGGGCAAAATCATCGACTGGCTGAGCGAATCCACGCAAGGCGTGGTGCGCTTTCAGGGTGGTCACAATGCGGGTCACACGTTGATTATCAATGGTCACAAAACCGTTTTGCGCCTGATTCCGTCGGGTATTATGCATGCCGGTTTGCCGTGTTTTATCGGTAATGGCGTGGTGCTTTCACCGGAAGCGTTGTTCAAGGAAATTGATGAGCTTGAAGCCGCCGGTGTGGATGTGTGCTCGCGTTTGCATGTGTCCGACGCTTGTACATTGATTTTGCCGTATCACATCGCAGTCGATCAGGCGCGTGAAGCGAAAAAGGGCGCAGCGAAAATTGGTACGACCGGTCGCGGTATCGGCCCGGCGTACGAGGACAAAGTGGCGCGTCGTGCGCTGCGTGTGCAGGATTTGTTCCGCCCCGAGGTGTTCGCGGAAAAATTGAAAGAAACCTTGGCGTTCCACAACTTCATGTTGACGCAGTATTTGGACGCGCCGGCGGTGGATTACCAAACCGTTTTGGATCAGGCCTTGTCTTATGCAGAGCGTCTGAAACCGATGGTGCGCGACGTATCGGCGACTTTGTACGATATTCAGGCTCAAGGCGGTCGTTTATTGTTCGAGGGCGCGCAAGGTACTTTGCTGGATGTGGATCACGGCACGTATCCGTTTGTCACCAGCTCCAACTGCGTGGCGGGCGCAGCAGCTGCGGGCGCGGGCGTGGGGCCGAATCGTTTGAACTATATTCTCGGTATCACCAAAGCTTACTGCACACGCGTTGGCTCGGGTCCATTCCCAACCGAATTGTACAACGCCGAAGGGATGAATGATGCGAATGGCAAACACATGGCGGATGTGGGTAAAGAGTTTGGCTCGGTGACGGGGCGTGCGCGTCGCTGTGGTTGGTTTGATGCGGCGGCGCTCAAGCGCTCGATTCAGATCAATGGTGTGACCGGTTTGGCCATGATGAAACTGGATGTACTGGATGGGTTGCCGGAAATCAAGCTGTGCGTGGGCTACGAAATCGACGGACAAAAAGTCAACCTGTTGCCACGCGGCGCGGATGAGGTGGCGCGTTGCACACCGATCTACGAATCGTTCGCGGGCTGGACGGAATCGACGTTTGGCCTGACCGAGTGGGATCAGTTGCCGGCCAATGCACGTGCGTATTTGAACCGCATCGAAGCGGTTTGCGGCGTGCCGATCGACATCGTGTCGACGGGGCCGGATCGTGTTCATACCATCAATAAGTCGAAGAAGTTGTTGTTGGGTTAATCAAGTAACCAGTCAAATAAAAACGCCATCCTGCGATATGCGATGGCGTTTTTTTATGGTTTGGTTTTATTCATCCCCAAATAAATCGTTTTGCAGGTCGTTTGGTATCGGTTCTACGGTCTCGTTCATTTGTGCGCGCAGGTATTTTTGTTCCCGAATCCGGCACAGCCGCAGCACCCAGTATTGCTGCGCAGGGGTGAGCTGTTGCCAATACTGCCGTTCTTCGCGTTTGCGAAAGCAGCCTTTGCACAGACCTTGCGCGTTGGATTCGCACACGCCTTTGCAGGGATTGGGCAGGTCAAAAAATTCGAGTTGTTCCATTCGATGCGGCTGTATATTTGGATGTGTTGCGAGATTGTAAGCATTTTTATGGTGAAATGGCTTACAATTTGCGCTTTCACTCTTCGTAAACCCATACATTAGAACAGCAAGGGGAAGCAAAATGACGTTACAGCAAAACACCGAAACCGAT
>CAYPYQ010000149.1:0-1327 GCA_964414735.1 uncultured Hydromonas sp. | reverse complement strand
TGCGCGTTGCTTCATCGGTAGCTCTTCCAGATAAAAGCAGGTCACGCCGAATTTTAAATCGATGCCTGCGGCTGAGATAAAAGCTTTGTTCGGGCGCAGATCGTCCAGCTCGTTGCGCGGGCCGATGCTGGTGAAAATGTAATTGTCGCCTTTGAATTCGCCGCCACACAGAATCACACGGCATGTGGGTTTGTCTTGCAAGGCCAAAAAAGTGTTGAGTGAGTAGCAAATTGCAGTGAACGCAATATCATCGCGGATGGCGTCGATGAGGTAAGGTGTCGTTGTGCCGCAGTCAAAAAATACCGTATCCTCCGGCTCGATCAGGCGAGCGCCGAGTGCGCCGATGATTTGCTTTTCCGCCACCAGTTTGTTTTTCTGATCGGAGACAAAATAATGCCCCACGCTGCTGCTGGCCTGATTGATTACCAGATAGCCGCCGAGCAGCACGATGTCGCAGGGTTCGGCGTTGATGTCGCGGCGGATGGTCATCTCCGAGACGTCCAGTTGCGCTGCGGCCTCCTTCAGGTGTATTTTTCCGGTACGTTTGAGCAGGTGAGCGATTTTGGCGAGACGCTCTTCGCGGCGGGTGAGTTCCATGATGCGATTCGGTTGGGATGCAGCGGTGTTGGAAAAATAAAACGACCTTGCCAAAAATGTTATCAAAATTACAAAATCAATGCAAATAAATCTTAATTTTTAGATTTATTTAGTGGAAATCATCAAATTGTTATTTTTGTATCAAAATTTGTTGAAAATGTTGTGATGTTTACATAAAATGCGAGTCATAAAAATAAGTTCTCTCTGACTCGCTGAAGCCATAAGTATCCTGAGAAACAGCACACCGAACATTGAGAAAAACCGACGCCGGACTTGCTAGAATAATAACCATAATCAGCAGCCGGCGTTTTTTATCCCGCAACCGAAGTATCGGTTCAGGAGCGGACGCGCCGAATAAATGCAACGACATGATAATGATTGGAGAGTACACCATGGATCTGAAAGCCTATGCACAACGCGCCTTGACGTTGATGGATTTAACCAGTTTAGAGGACAACGACACCGATGCGAAAATTCAACAGTTGTGTGCGAACGCCGTGACACCATTCGGTCATACTGCAGCGGTGTGCGTGTATCCGCGTTTCATTGGTGTGGCGCGTAACGCTTTGGGTACGGATTCACCGGTGCGTATTGCGACCGTGACCAATTTCCCTCAGGGCGGTACGGACGTGGATGTGGCCATGCGCGAAACCGAATCTGCCGTAGCAGACGGTGCGCACGAGGTGGATGTGGTATTCCCGTATCGCGCGTATTTGGACGGTGACATGAT
>CAYPYQ010000148.1:0-5127 GCA_964414735.1 uncultured Hydromonas sp. | reverse complement strand
CTGTGCTCTACCTTGGTGACGATACCGTTGGAGAACCAGATGGAGACACGTTTTTGTTGAATCGGTTTGCCGCGTTGATCCAAACGATAAATATAATCCCAACGATCTTGGTGGAATAGGCTGGAGACCACCGGAGAGCCTGCCACGTCAGCTACTTGCACCTTGCTCATGCCTTCGCGGATCATTGTGGCACGGTCGGCCTCGATGATGTTGCCTTGTTGGATCGGTGCGCGGTAAGGAATATTCATACATGCGGTGACACTCAGGGTCAATGCGCTCATCAGAGCCATGCGTTGAAAGTTGCGGCGAAAATTGTACATCGGTCATCCTTTGGTTTTGATGATGTAAAGACATGAGGAAACCTTAATTGCGTATCGTTTACAATGCCGGAATCCTCGAAAATGGTGTAAGATTACCATAATTTTTCGTGGTGCTGAGTACCGTCGAGTGCAAATTCAAAGTTTAATTTTAGGATGTGAGCCTTTATGAGCCAATCACATGAGTTGAAAAACAGTGGTTTGAAAGTGACTTTGCCTCGGTTAAAAATTTTGGAACTGTTCCAAAATCGTGAACCGGGACAACGCCATCTGAGCGCGGAGGATGTGTATCGCTTGCTGCTGTCCGAGGATATGGATATTGGCTTGGCGACGATTTACCGCGTGCTGACACAGTTCGAGCAGGCTGGTATTTTGGTGCGACGCAATTTCGAATCGGGCAAGGCATTGTACGAATTGAACGAAGGCGAACCGCATGACCATCTGCTGTGCCTGAGCTGCGGTAAGGTGGTGGAATTCAATGATACGCAGATCACCAAACGGCAAGAGGAAATCGCGCAGGAATATCAATTCGTGATTCAGGAGCGCTCGATGACCTTGTATGGTATGTGCGCTGAGTGCCAGGCGCAGAGCAAACCGAAACGTTAACTTAATAGAACACATGATGGACGGAGCAGTGTGAACTGCTCTGTTTTCTTTTTGATTTGATGAATTCAGAAACGATTAATACTTTTCCCTCTCGGCTAACGCACGCGCGGCGCTTATCCATTGCCCCCATGCTCGATTGGACCGATCGGCATTGCCGCTATTTTCATCGGCTGCTGTCGAAAAACGTGCTGCTGTATACAGAGATGGTGAATGTGAACGCCATCATTCACGGCGACGCGCATCGGCATCTGGCTTTTGATGCGAGTGAGCATCCGTTGGTATTGCAATTGGGTGGCTCGGAGTCGGATTTGCTTGCACGCTGTACGAAAATCGCGCACGAATGGGGTTACGACGAAGTGAACTTGAACTGCGGTTGCCCATCGGAGCGCGTGCAAAGTGGCTCGTTTGGCGCGTGTTTGATGCACGAGCCGCAGCTGGTGGCTGATTGTCTCAAGGCCATGCGTGATGCGGCGCCGATTGAGGTGTCGGTCAAGCATCGCATCGGTTTGGATAAAACCGAGGATTATGCCTTTGTGCGGGACTTCATTGGCACGGTAGCGCAGCAAGCTGGCGTTCGGGTGTTCATCGTACACGCGCGCAATGCGTGGCTCAAAGGCCTGAGTCCGAAGGAAAACCGCGAAATTCCACCGTTGCGCTATGACGTCGTGCATCAGCTCAAACAGGACTTTCCTGATTTACATATCAGTCTGAATGGTGGTGTGCAGGATTACGACATCATCACTGAGCAGCTCAACGCTGTGGATGGTGTGATGGTGGGGCGCTGGTTTTATCATGAGCCGTATGCGTTGGCGCAGGCGGATCAGCGGATTTTTGCTGAAAATATCTCACCCGTGTCGCGTGAGGCCGTGTTGGAAGAATTGGTTCGCTACGCTGAACGGCAAATCAGCCAAGGGGTGCCGTTACGTGCAATGACGCGCCATTGGCTCAACCTGTTTCATGGTGTGCATGGCGCACGTCGCTGGCGACACCAGTTGTCTGATGCCAAATGGTTGAGCCAAAACGATGCGCGTTTGTTGCTGGACAACGTTCCGCGTGCATTGGATGAGGAGGGCGTATGAGCGATACGCAGTCCACTCAGATCAAAAACTACATGACACCCGTCGGATATGCGCGGCTCAAGGCTGAGTTGCTGCATTTACTCGATGTCGAGCGCCCCGAGGTGGTCAGCGTGGTGTCGTGGGCGGCGAAAAATGGCGATCGCTCTGAAAACGGCGACTATCTATACGGCAAACGCCGTTTGCGTGAAATTGATCGACGCACACGCTTTCTCAGTAAAGCATTGGAGAGTGCCGTGGTGGTGGATCCTGCGGCGCAAACCCACGTGGATCAAGTATTCTTCGGTGCGACGGTGACTTATTGGCGCGAGGCGACGCAGACCGAGGAAGCCGTGAGCATCGTCGGGCGAGATGAAATCGACACACAAAAGGGTTATGTGAGCTGGATGAGTCCGATTGCCAGAGCCTTGCTGAAAAAACATGTGGGCGATGAAGTGCGCTTGCATACGCCCAATGGAATCGACTTGATTGAAATCATTGAAGTGGTTTATCAAACATTGGATTAAGTGGCTTTTTGTCAACCATTTGTGTTTTGAAGGCTTTATTCAGAAGTTTTTGATTAAAGCGATAGATAGAGGTCAGCGGGTAAATTTTGCCCAACTGTCTCAAATTGAACATTTTTCTTTATAAAAGCAACAAAACTGTTTGATTTATAAGAAAAATATCGTAAAATTCAATCAACCCTTTCTCTTGCACAAAATGATGGCCGTGAAAAATAAGCGTTTAGGCGCGGTCAGTCTCTGGGAGGGGATTTCCATTTTGGGCAATACTTGTTAAAAAGAGGTCTTATATGAAACAATTTACCAAACTCGGCTTAGTGTCCATTTTATCTATGGCATTCGCTTTGCCTGTGGCTGCGAAAACCGCGCCTAAAGCAGCTCCGGTGGTTGTCAAGCCTAAAGCGGCGGCATCATCAGCTAAAACAGCGGTTAAAGCCGAGCCAAAATCGGTGGCTAAAAATACCAAGGCCAAAGAAGAGCCAAAAACAGTAAAAAAACCGGTTGAGCCAGCTAAAACTTCAAAAAACACTAAAGCGACAGTACCAGTAGTGGCTAAAGTCAGCAAAGAAACGGTAAAAACTGCTAAATCGACTGAGACTCAAGCCCGCGCATCCAAAGCGGTTCTGAGTGTAGCAACGGCTAAGCCTGCCACTCGCAATGTGGTGAAAACCTCATACAAGCCGGCCACGAAAGTAGTTGCCGAAGTAGAAGAGTCGAAGCCGATTGTTATGAAAGAAACGCCACCGGCTCCGCGTATTTCTCGCCCAGCGCCTGTGATCCGCTCGTCCGGCTCAGTGGCGCGCCAATATGGATTGAACCAATCCTATGATCCTGTGGGTTTGCGTGCCAGTGTGGCTTTGGTTGTGGATCAAAACAACTGGACTACTCTGTATGAAAAAAATGCTTCAACGCCATTGCCAATCGCATCCATTACTAAATTGATGACCGCGATGGTGGTGCTGGATGCACGTCAGGATTTGAATGAGTACATCACCATTACCGATGAGGATGCGGCGCATTACCGCACGTCACGTTTGACGGTGGGTACTTCCTTGCCGCGTCGTGATGTGATGTTATTGGCTCTGATGTCGTCCGAAAACCGTGCGGCGTATGCATTGGGTCGCTCTTATCCGGGCGGTGTGGATGCCTTTGTCCAAGCAATGAATGCCAAAGCGATGATGCTGGGCATGAATTCGGCGCAGTTCGTAGACCCAAGCGGTTTATCCTCATCCAATCGCGCCAGCGCCATGGATTTGGCGAAAATGGTCAATGCCGCAACTCAGTACAAAACCATTCGCGAATTGTCGACCAATGACAGCGCCTATGTGTACACCGCTAACGGTCGCTATAATAAATACATGAATAGCAATCGTTTGATCTCACGCAATATGGGTTGGGACATTGGCCTGCAAAAAACCGGTACTTTGAGTGCTGCGGGTAAATGTTTGGTCTTGCAAACACGCATCAACGGTTCGCCAAAAATTATGGTGTTCCTCGATTCGAGTTCCGCCGACTCACGCGTGGCCGATGCGGTCAAGCTGAAAAACTGGGTTGAAGGTGGCAACTACACCAACAGCGCAGCTGCGACTCAGCCATTCAGCGGTTTTAGCAGAGACAGTGGCAGCTGATCTCAGTGGTTCTGAAAAAAGCCTTCGCATGCGAAGGCTTTTTTGTCTATGATGAAAAGATATGGCTGATTTAAAAACAGGTCTGGCACAGTTTAAACAAACACAGCAGTCTGCAGCAGCGGACGAGTCGCGCTCGTCTCAGAAAAACACGCCAGCGAAAGCGCAACAAGTAAATTCCGGAAACAAGCCGAGCGGTGCGCCCATTCGTGTGCCGCACACCCGCTCACAGTCCACTCAGTCCAAAAACCATAGACCCAAACACACACATTCCGCAAAAGGTGTTGTCTTGGGTACAGCGCCTCGTCGCACACCAGTGACACCCGAGCAAATCAGTGCCTTGCACGCGAAAATTGATTTCCCTGAAAATCTGCCCGTATCGCAGGAGCGCGAACGCATTTGCGAGTTGATTGCACAGCATCAGGTCGTCATCGTCTGCGGTGAAACCGGCTCGGGTAAAACCACACAGTTGCCAAAAATGTGCTTGAGTTTGGGGCGTGGTTTGGGCATGGGTGGCACAGGTCTGATTGGTCACACGCAACCGCGCCGCTTAGCTGCGACCAGCACGGCGCGACGTATCGCCGAGGAAATGCAGTCCGAGTTGGGTGAAATTGTCGGTTACAAAATCCGTTTTGCCGATCGTTTGCACGAGGGTGCATCGGTCAAACTCATGACCGACGGGATTTTATTGGCCGAGACGCAGACCGACCGCCTGCTGCGCCAGTACGATACGATCATCATTGACGAAGCGCATGAGCGCAGTTTAAACATTGATTTTCTATTGGGCTATTTGAAGGAAATTCTGCCCAAACGTCCTGATCTGAAAATCATCATCACTTCGGCGACGATTGATGCGGATCGATTTGCCGAGCATTTCGCGCATCAAGGCAAACCTGCGCCGATCATCAATGTCAGTGGGCGAACCTATCCAGTCGAGGTGCGTTATCGACCCATACAAGCGGATGAATCGGCACGCGAGAGCGAGCGTGATTTGTACGATGGT
>CAYPYQ010000147.1:0-5986 GCA_964414735.1 uncultured Hydromonas sp. | reverse complement strand
CGAACTTTATCCAAGTCACGCTCCGTCGATAAAATTGAGCGGCGGCAATTCTCAAACCACGCCCCAATCTCTGCATCACCCGCACAGTAGCGCGCGCGAGTGAGCGCTTGATGCTCCCAGAACCAGGCGGATTCGCGCTGGTATTGTTCAAACATTTTGGTACTGACTACCATCAGACCGCTGTCGCCATTCGGACGCAGGCGATAATCTGTGTCAAACAGCACACCGGCGCCTGTTGGTGCAGTGAGCCAGTTATTCAGGCGTTGGGCAAATCGGCTGTACACATCCAGCGACTCTTGCGCCGGATCGTTGAAAATAAATACCAAGTCCAAATCAGAGGCATAGCCCATCTCTTTACCGCCCAGTTTTCCGTAAGCGATGATGGCGAATTTCGGTATGTCACGGTGCTTTTTCGCAAAGGCATCCCAGCAGTGGTATAACGCGGCATCCAGCATCACATCGGTCAAATCAGACAAATGATCGGCGAGCTGCTCGACCGTCCACAGTCCATCCAAATCCTGCACCAGCAGACGGAAAACCTGACTGTGGTGGTTTTCACGCAGGATGTCCATTTGCCGCTCGACATCGGGCTTGCCGTCGTGTGATTTGGCGTGGTCAAGCAATTCGTTGAGATGAACTTTGAGTGCCGGCCAATCAGGTGCGCGATGCAGCTGCTCTACATTCAGCAGCTCATCGAGCAAAATCGGATGTGCGGTTAAATAGTCTGCAACAAAACGCGAACTGGTCAGCAGCTCGACCAACCGCTCCAGAGCCTTCGGATATTCGACTAGCAGCGCTAAATAACTGCTGCGTCGGCTGATGGCATCCAAAAAATTCCAAATTCGCTGTAGCCATTCTGAAGGAATAATTCGATCCGAATGCTTATCAATTAAAATCCGCGCACTGGCATTGACCAATTGTTTATAGCGCGCCAGGCTGCGTTCGGGCAATTGATTCAAACGCGGGCTGTTTTCGATACGCGCAGAAGCATCCTGAATCTCCTGAGGCGAGTCAAACCGCGCCCAAACCACCGCCCAATCATCGTTTTGCGGATCAGCAAGCGAGGAGGGCACTTTCTGTAATGAGCGCTCCTCCGGTTCACGTTCAGGCGCTGTGTCAAACAGGGAGTTAAAATGCTGCATGACGTTCGCTTGGCCAGCGCGCAGCTGTATTTCCAACTGCGCCCAATTTTCATAACGCATGGCATGAGCGATGCGCTCGCGTAATTCAGGTTCAATCGGAATTTGCTGCGTTTGTGCATCATTCAGATACTGAATCCGATGCTCCAAATGACGCAAAAAAATGTAATGATCGCGCAGCTGGCTCATGGATACTTCATCCAACAATCCCATTTTCGCCAACTCGGGCAGGGCGGCCAATGTCGCCTTCTGCTGTAGACTTGGTAAGCGCGCACCCTTGATCATCTGCGGTAATTGCACACTGAACTCGATCTCACGAATACCGCCAGCGCCAATTTTAATGTCTTCGGACTCCGGATTTTTCGCCGCGCGACTTTCCGCTTTGGCTCGGATTTTATGATGCACGTCGCGCAGCGCATCGATCGCGTCATAGTCCAGATAGCGGCGGAATACGAACGGATTGACAATCTGCTCCAGCAAATGCGACTGCGAAGTCGGATTCATCAGACGACTTTTCAGCCAAACAAAACGCTCCCAAGTGCGTGCCTGCGTGAATAAATACTTCTCTAAAGTGCTCAAACTCACGCACAACGCGCCCGAAGCACCATTTGGTCGTAAGCGCATGTCCACACGAAACACAAAACCGAACTCATTCACATCGTCCAGCAATTTAATCACACGACGCCCCAAACGATCAAAAAATTCACCGTGCGAGAGGGCACGGATACGCTGTCCTTCGACTGACGGTTTGGTTTCACCTTCGTGCTCAAATACGAACACCAAGTCCATGTCCGACGACACATTCAACTCATTACCCGACAGCTTACCCATACCCATGACCCATAGCGGCATGGCTTCACCGGTAGAGTCCGAGCGCGGTTCGCCATGAATCTCCACCAAAGCACGATACGCCACATCCAAAGCATACAGCGTCGCAGCGTCCGCCAGAGAGCTGATCGTTTTCGTAATCACATTTAAACTGTCCTCGGTCGGCGAATGCCTCAAATCAAACTCCATCATCGCCAACATCAGCAAAATTCGGGTTTTACGCAGCGCCTCTGCAGCTGCAGCCTCCGCATCATGATGTGGCGGCAATTTCGACTCAATTAAAGACGTGACATTCGTGACTGATAACGGTAATTGCCTCGACAGCGCCAAGACATCATCAGCAGACACACGATTGGCATCCAGCATGCGCTGAGCATACTGAGAATAAGAAGCACACAAAAGCGACGACGAACTCATGGAAAACCTTTTGATAGAGAATTTAAACAATACCTAATGATTATACTGAATCGCGTTGGCGTGTAGAACCGTATTATTAGCGGCATCTTATATTTAAAGCGCAAATACTTTGCCTAAAAAGACAGTAGTGGAAATTGGAGTAGGGGTTAACTCGGCGTGAAAAATATTAGCAGAATTGTTTCTTCAATAATAAATTTAACATAATACTAATTATGCGAAGTTAAACTATTATACCAAATAACTATGATTTTGTAGAATTTTTTACGAAATATTCAAAGAGCATTGCATCGAATATAAAACTGTAACTTTAACTCATAAGGCATTGATTTATTTTAATTAATTTGATTATTTAAGCTCGATGAAATTTAACATAATTTATAACAGATCTGACCATTGATTTTGCAAAACACTTCATCCAAATACCATTGGTCGCCAAAGCTTTTACGTTGACGCATTTGCTTGGCATACACATGGCCGAACTTTAGACACCAATAGCGAATAGATTCATAACTCAACTCCAAACCACGCTCTGCCATCATCAGTTCAATATCCGGTAACTCAGTGAGAACCGGTAATACAGCCAAACACAATGACTGATGATCTCAGGCGGGAAGCGGTGGCGATGGTAGGGATTTTTGGTATTCATGCCCTATTCTATCGCCCTTTCGTTTTAATGCCAAGTTAACTTGACGATGCCGTTTGGAGTAGTTCATTTCCTCGTTGAAGCTGCTTCGCGTAAAATGTGGTGACAATCTCATTGTCTGCTACAAAGTTTGGAATCTATTCATTTCCTTTTGGATCGTTACCCGTTGGCGCATCACGAAATCCTAAATCGTACAAGGATTGATTGATTTCTTCGCCCGTAATGGTTTCATCACTGTCATCGTAATCCTCTGGCTTATCGTAATCATACTCAATCTCAAACTTGCCTGTGGGGTACAAAGTGAACGTTAAGCCCCAGATGCGGTCACCTGTTAATTTGAGCATGTGGTCTTTTAGAAATTTTGCCGCATCTAAACCTTCCCACACAGCATCTGGATTTTTTGTAAATCCTCCCTTTTTATACTCAATACCTTCCGCTACATAATATTGTCGAGCAGACGACATCCCATTTAAGATTTTAAATGTAACTACAATTTTGTCCCAAGTTCTATCATCAACAAATGAAAGGCAATATTGAGAAATTTTTTTATAAGCGTTAGTTAATAATTCCATAACATCCCTCTCCTTACTGAGTGAATCTATATGGAATGACCTCTCCATCAACAACTGCTGTCACATTAAAACTACTCGGTCTTAACCCACCCCCTGCTGGATACCCCACATCAATTTTCACAGAAACGGATTTACCTGCTTTAAGCGCATCCATAAGTTCTCTCTCCATGTTTTTATACGCTCCCTGATTCAATACCTGCGCCATCGGTAAAAGGTTGATACGGTCACCTGCGCCACCTAATGCAGACGCAATTAAATGCCCGCCTTGATCGCCAACATTACCGCATTTACCCGCAGCACATTGCTGATAAGTGTTTCTATCGGCTTTGTCTAAACTCAGTTGCCCCTCAACTTTGTTAACACGCCCTTGAGCATCCGTTTTAAACACATGACCGTCAACGTTATATGTGGTACTTGGCTTAAAATCGGGGGCCTTTGTTGGTGGGTTCAAATCCGAAGACCAGCTTCCCTTTGTACCAGCTTTCGCCTCTTTATAGGCATCACCCGCAGCTTCAACAGCCTTTTTCATTTCAGGGAGATTACCTGCTTCCGATGCCATTTTAAACGCTTTTTTAGCTTTATATATTTTCTCTGCAGCATCACCCAATCCCGGAGCGACCCCCAACACTGCAAAGAAATAATCCCCTGCTGTTTCTGCTTCTTTAAAAGCTTTAATGTCACCAATAACAGGTGTCCAGTCAGCAATAAATTTGAGTACTTTCTTATTCTCTTGTGTCCACTCAGGTGACTTTTTCAGCATATCGCCTTGTAGCACGCCGAGCATCGCGTCTTTAATCTGAACAGTTTGTCCAGTTTTTGGATCACGCACAGTTGGGTCATAGTAAAACTCGCCTAATTTACTCTCCAGCCATGCTTGCTCTGCATCATTCCGACCAGCAAATGTGCTACTGGTTGCGTTATATGCTCCCTTATTCATCCATAGTAAGAAGAAATATTCTTCTGGGTTTAACAACTCCCCATTCCAAGACTTTTCAAGAAGATTTCTAATTCTCGTATCATTTTGTTTTGAGCGTTTGGCGTAGCCGTCGATAGTAGCCCAGTCACACTGCTTGGTTTTATAACACTCATCCATCAATTTGACATAGTTTTGCCAATCTTCTTTAGTAAGAGTATTGTTTTCTACTGCACTACTCGCCAACTGAGAGCTGGAAACCACATCAGCCCCAGTTCCACCAACTCCGACAGTCAACCCAGCCGCACCCAGCGATACAATATTACTCACAGTCGCTTTCTCATCAGCGGTAAGTTCTTTCGCATCCTTACCAAACAACCAGTTTGATACCACAGGTGCTAAGGCTTCAGCCCCACCCGCGCTCAGTCCTGCTGTAAGCGCATCATTGCCACCCGCAGCGGCAACCGCAGCAGCCAATACGGTATGCGCCACGATATGTGCTGTGGAGCCTTCTGCTTGCTGACCTTTGAAGTACTGCCCCACGGCATACTGAAGCGCCGGTGCGGCCGCATTGGCAATCGTACCTGCTGCGCCAGTGGAGGTAGGCCCCGACAAGCCACCAGCAATCATATCGACCAGCACGCCACCTTGCTGCCAGTTTTCAATAGCGGCATTGGCATCGGCTAGTTTCTGGGCTGCGACTTGATCGTATGGGTTCAATTTCAATGCCGCTTCAGCTTCCTTAACCGCCTGTTGCTGTTTATCCACCTGCTTATTGATCTCAGCCTTCACCCCTTGCCGCGTGTTATCAAACTGCTGAGTCACCGATACTTGCAGCCCAATCTCTTTCTGCACCGCGTCTTTGTCGAAGTTATTCGCAATCACACCGCTGTTGGCCTGTACCGTGTCGGTGGTGGTGTCGGTTTTGACTTGGACTTTGATCTGCTCAACGCTGATGCCAGAGGCATTCTGCCCTGCGGTATCGGTGATACTGATGTTCGAGGTATTGATGCCGCTGGTGGTGACACTGCGGTCATGTCCGCTGTCAGAGCCGTAGCCGATGGACTTGTTTACCCCCGTTCCTCCATTGGCAGCCTGACCAGTCCAACCGCCGTTGATATCTACATTGCCCCCAATACCAAACCCGCTGGCGCTGTAGTCCGCATGGTTTTGAATATTGCTGGCAGTGAGTGTGCCGGAGGTAAAGCGGTTGCGTCCTGCGTCCTCTGCCGCCTGCGTGCTGGTGATGATGCCGCCTTTGAGGTCGGTGTGTTTCTTGACGTTAACGTTATAGCCGCCGTCACCCGCCAGTATGCCGGATTCCTCATTGACGCTGGCGTAGTCGGCATTGACTTTATTTTGGCTGTAGCTGCCGGACACCGAAGCACCTGCACCAACGGTGAATTGAGCACTCATGTCTTTTTGTTTGCTGTGGTATTGGTTGGTATCTTGGCGTGATTCGATGGTGAGGTTG
>CAYPYQ010000146.1:0-2957 GCA_964414735.1 uncultured Hydromonas sp. | reverse complement strand
GGCACGCATAACCACGCGCCCGAGTACGGATGAAATCGCGATCAACCCGCCGGCGATCAGCGCCTGCCACGGGCGCAGTGGTGTGAACCAGAAAAATGATGCAGCCAGTGTCGCGGTCACGCCCGCGCTGACCCACATGCCGTTCCATGTGACGCGCTCGTAAATTTTCTCGGCAATGCGCATCGAGCCGTCACGGAAATTATAATCCGCGATGTGCTGGGTCAACGAGGCGACGCGCACCAATACGAGGAAAAACAATAGGAACAACGCACGGCGACCGTTGGAAAAATCACGCACCGTGTCAATATTCAAAATCGCGACCATGTGGCTGATACAGTAGACCGCCACCATCAATCCCCACTGTACGGAAGCGTTGCGCGTGAGAAAGCGGTCGGTATCCTGCCGTGTCGCAGTAATCACCGGCAGCAGCAAAAACGCATAAACCGGAATCAGTACGGTGAACAGCTCAAATTCGGAAAAACCGATCAGAATGTATTGCAGCGGTAAAACCACGAAAAACGCCAGAGAAATCGCCCGATGGTCACCGATTTTTACCGGCGTCAGGGTGATGAACTCGCGCAGCGCAATAAAGGACAAAAACGTACTGGCGATCAGCCCGCCAATCAACCCGAACAGACCGGTCAAAATCGCAATCAAAAACATCCACCAAAACGACGCGAGATAGCGCTGCGTGCGCATCAGGAAGACGCGGCGCAGTTTCTTATGATGTTTTTCCGCATATTTGAGGAAGAAATAAGTGGCGATATGCCCAATCCCGACCAGCAGCGTCAGGATCAATAAAGTCAGGATAAAGCGTTCGTATTCAGACCAATCGGACCAATTCATAATGTCATCGTTTCAAGTTAGTTGCTGGCAATGTGTGTGGCGCGGGCAGCGATGACGCCTTGGCGAGCGCGTTCGAGGAAATCGTCCTTGTCCTCGCCCTCTTGCAGATAAAAAGGCGTGCCAAAACGAGCGGTACAGGCCAATGGTACCGGCCAGAATTCGCCTTTGGGCATAATGCGGCTCAAGTTTTCCAAATACACGGGGATAAACTCCACATGAGGGAAACGTTTGGCCAAATGATAAATACCGGATTTGAACGGTTGTGGGATTTCGCCCTTATTGCGCGTGCCTTCGGGAAACAGGATGAGCGATTCGCCTTTTTCAAGGGTTTCGTATAGCGGGAGTAACGGATCTTCGCCGTTGTTATTGTCGCGGTTGCGTTTGATATAGACCGCGTTCAGGCCGTTGGTGGTGAGCCAGCGTTTGAATTTACTGTTTGCCCAGTAGTCCCACGCGGCGACCGAGTGCGTGTGTTTTTGCAAATGCGTCGGCAGTGCCGCCCAGATCGCCACAATATCAATGTGGCTGGTGTGGTTGGCAATGTAAATGCGCTGATTGTAGTTCGGACGACTACCAATCCAGCGCGGATACGCACCGACCAACAACCGTGCTAATAATTGTAAAAATTGTGAAACCCACATATTGGATCCTATGTCGCATCACGCTGCTTAGTGATGTTAAAACGGCTTTAAGCTTTGGACAAAAGCGGCTTGAGATACACGCCGGTCACGCTGGCTGTGTTCGCCGCAACTTGCTCCGGTGTGCCCTGCGCGATGATTTGCCCGCCGCCTGCGCCGCCTTCCGGCCCCATGTCGATGATCCAATCGGCGGTTTTGATCACGTCCAGATTGTGTTCGATGATGACGATGGTGTTGCCATGCGCGGAGAGTTGGTTAATTACGGATAATAGTAACTCAATATCGGCAAAATGCAAGCCCGTGGTCGGCTCATCGAGGATGTACAGTGTGCGGCCGGTGTCGCGTTTGGATAGCTCCAACGCGAGTTTGACGCGCTGCGCCTCGCCGCCGGACAGGGTGGTGGCGGATTGTCCGAGGGTGATGTAGCCCAAGCCCACGTCGAGCAAGGTTTTCAGTTTGCGCGCCACAGTCGGTACGGCGCTGAAAAATTCATGCGCCTGCTCCACCGTCATTTCCAGCACTTCGTGGATGTTTTTGCCTTTGTATTGTACTTCCAGCGTTTCGCGGTTGTAGCGTTTGCCGTGGCAGACATCGCACGAGACGTACACGTCGGGTAAAAAGTGCATTTCGACTTTGAGCACGCCGTCGCCTTCGCAGGCTTCGCAACGGCCGCCTTTGACGTTGAATGAGAATCGGCCGGGTTGATAACCGCGCTCTTTCGCGGTCGGCACTTGGGCGAATAGTTCGCGCACCGGTGTGAACAGGCCGGTGTAGGTCGCGGGATTGGAGCGCGGCGTGCGGCCAATCGGCGACTGATCGACGTTAATCACTTTGTCGAAATGCTCCAAACCGTGAATGTCATCGTGCGGCGCAGGCTCCTCCGAGGCGCGGTTAATCTGACGTGCAGCGGCCAGATACAGCGTTTCGTTAATCAGCGTCGATTTGCCCGAGCCGGAAACGCCGGTGACGCAGGTCATCAGGCCGACCGGCAGGTGCAGATCGACGTTTTTCAGGTTGTTGCCACGCGCGCCTTTAATCACCAGTTCTTTTTCGGTTTTTTCACGGCGGTTGGTTGGTACGGCGATTTTGCGTTTACCGGAGAGAAAATGGCCGGTGGCCGAGGTTTCATGGCGTTCGATTTCGTCCGGCGTGCCTTGCGCCACCACTTGTCCGCCATGCTCGCCTGCGCCCGGCCCCATATCGACCACGTAGTCGGAGGCGCGGATCATGTCTTCGTCGTGTTCGACCACGATCACGGTATTGTCCAGATCGCGCAGGTGCTTGAGTGTGCCGATCAGTCGGTCGTTGTCACGCTGATGCAGGCCGATGGATGGCTCGTCCAGCACGTACATCACGCCGGTCAAGCCGGAGCCGATTTGCGAGGCAAGGCGAATGCGTTGTGCTTCGCCGCCGGAGAGTGTGTCCGCGCTGCGCTCGAGCGAGAGGTAGTCCAGCCCGACGTTGTTCAAAAAT
>CAYPYQ010000145.1:0-8760 GCA_964414735.1 uncultured Hydromonas sp. | reverse complement strand
GTCGCCACCTGCCAACCAGAATACTATAAATGGAACCAATGGCTGTTCCTGAAAATGCTGGAAAAAGGCATTGCCTACCGCAAAACCCAGACCGTGAACTGGGATCCGGTCGATCAAACCGTATTGGCGAATGAGCAGGTCATCGACGGGCGCGGCTGGCGCTCGGGTGCGTTGGTGGAAAAGCGCGAGATTCCAGGCTACTACCTGAACATCACGGCCTACGCCGAAGAATTGTTAAACGATTTGGACAGTCTGGGCTGGCCGGAGCGCGTCAAACTGATGCAAGAGAACTGGATTGGTAAGAGCCACGGCGTGCGTTTTGCTTTCACCCACGATCTGCGCGATGCGCAAGGCGAATTGATCGGCGATGGCAAAATGTATGTGTTCACCACCCGTGCTGACACCATCATGGGCGTAACCTTCTGCGCGGTCGCTGCCGAGCATCCGCTGGCGGCACACGCGGCGACGCTCAAGCCAGAATTGAACGAGTTTATCGAGAAATGCAAACGTGGCTCGGTGATGGAAGCCGACATGGCAACCATGGAAAAAGAAGGCGTGGAAACCGGCCTGACCGTCACCCATCCACTCACCGGCGAACAAGTGCCCGTGTGGATTGGTAACTACGTGCTGATGAGCTACGGCGATGGCGCGGTGATGGGCGTACCGGCGCACGATAATAGAGATTTTGCTTTCGCCGAAAAATATGGAATCAGAATAAAAGAGGTTTTCCTTAACAACTCACTGAATAGACTCATCTCTCAATTAGAGTCCGAAGGAAGCTGTACTACCTTTTCTAGGAAGTTAGCTTACGAAACAGGAATTTTGAAATCTTTTAGATTAGAACTAAAAGAAATTAATGAGAATCCTGAGCGTTATTTAAGTCCAACGTTTATCGACGCATTCCTAGAAGAGACTTATCTTGGAAGAGAGAGTAAAGATGGCTTCTGCATAAATTCGGGAGTGCTTGACGGTCTAAATCATTCAGATGCTGTAAATAAAGTAGCAAGTTTGCTTTCTGAAAAAGGCTTGGGCGAACTCAAAACCACCTACCGCCTGCGCGACTGGGGTATTTCACGCCAACGCTATTGGGGCACACCAATTCCGTTGATTCACTGCGAATGCTGCGGTGTCGTTCCCGTTCCTGAGCAAGATTTGCCGGTGAAATTGCCCGAGGATTGCATCCCCGATGGTACCGGCAATCCATTGAACAAACGCCCTGATTTCACCGATGTCGCTTGTCCACAGTGTGGCAAACCGGCGCGTCGTGAGACCGACACGATGGACACCTTCGTCGATTCGTGCTGGTACTACATGCGTTATACCTGCCCAGACAGCGCGGATAAAATGGTGGATGCGCGTAATGACTACTGGATGCCGATGGATCAGTACATCGGTGGGATTGAGCACGCGATTTTGCATTTGCTGTACGCCCGTTTCTGGACCAAAGTGATGCGCGACTTGGGTTTGGTCAAATTCAATGAGCCGTTCAAAAATCTGCTCACGCAAGGCATGGTCTTGAACGAAACCTACTACCGCGAACAGGATAATGGCAAAAAAGACTGGTTCAATCCGGCAGACGTAGACGTGACCACCGATGACAAAGGCCGCATCATCGGCGCGACTTTGCGCACCGATGGACAGCCGGTGAGCGTCGGCGGCGTGGAGAAAATGTCCAAATCGAAAAATAACGGCATTGACCCGCAAGCATTGATCGAGCAGTACGGCGCGGACACCGCGCGCCTGTTCACCATGTTTGCCTCGCCTCCGGAGCAAACGCTCGAGTGGTCGGAGTCTGGCGTGGAAGGCTCGAATCGTTTCCTGCGTCGTGTGTGGGCGTTTTGCCAAGCGCAAAAAGACAACGTTGCTGCGCTTAAAGACGCAGAATTAACCCCAAGCACCGAGGCAAAAAACCTGCGCTTTACCATGCACTCGCTGCTCAAGCAAGTGAATTTCGACTACGATCGCATTCAGTACAACACCGTGGCCTCCGGTGCGATGAAAATGCTGAACGAACTCGAAGCAGCATGCAAAGGCGACGTAAATGTTTTGGGCAAAGCCCTGCCCGAAGGCATCTCGATTCTGTTGCGCGTCCTGTATCCGATGGTGCCGCACATCACCTATCAACTCTGGCAGGACTTGGGCTACGCCGCATCCTGTGGTGATTTGCTTGATACCCTGTGGGCGAATGTTGATGAGTCTGCCTTGGCTCGCGACGAGGTGGAATACGTGGTTCAGGTCAACGGCAAACTGCGCGATCATTTGACCGCGCCAGCTACGGCAGACAATGCCGCCTTGCAAGAAATGGCCTTGGCATTGGAAAACGTCAAACGTTTCACCGACGGTCTGACCGTACGCAAATGTGTGGTCGTACCGAAAAAATTGATCAACATTGTGGTATCGTAAACCCAACTAAAGCCAAAAACGGAACCTTACGAAACAACGGGAGCAAATTGTGCGCATGACGACTAGATTCAAATCATTGAAACTCGGCTCAACATTCAGCGTTAAAGCACTTATCGCATTGGCAATGAGTGCGAGCCTGTCGGCGTGTGGTTTTCACCTGCTGGGGACGGACGGCGCAGGCGGCTGGAATGCCAATAATACAGCGCCCCTGCCGCATAGCGTCGCTTTTGTAGGCGATACAGACAACGAAATTGTTGATTTTCTCAAACAACAAAAACCGACCAACGTCAGCTACGCCACGCCCGACAAAGCCGATCTCACGCTGGACATGGGCAGCATCAGCTCGGGCAAAAGCACTCTATCGACCAACTCCGCAGGTACAGCCACCGAATACCGCGTGACGCTGTCCGTCATCATTCAAATTTATGACGCGCAGAAAAACCAATTGCTCAAACCCACACGTCTGACCACGGCACGTAACTTGATCGTCGGAGCGGGCTACGCCACAGCCGAAGATGCGGAATACGAACGCCTACGCACCGACATGGCGCAGGAATTGGCGAACAGCATTGCCTACCGCATGCGCGCCGTTTGGTTCTCACGAGAACAACAAAAACGCTGATTGACATGACGGACGCACGCTTTTCCACACCACTGGCTCCGCTGTATGTCTTTTGCAGCGACGAAGTGCTCTTACTCCAAGAGTCCATCGACGCCCTGCGCCAAGCTGCACGCGCCGAGGGTTATAGCGAACGCGAAATTTATAACGTCGAAGCCAATTTCGCTTGGCACAACGTCATCGCCTCGCAGCAAAGCCTGTCACTATTCGGCGATAAAAAAATCATCGAACTGCGCATCCCCTCCGGAAAACCCGGCAAGGATGGCGGCGAAGCGCTGAAAAACGTGGTGCAAAATCTCTCCGAAGACATCGTGGTGATCGTGTCATTGCCGCGTTTGGATCGCACTGGCAAAAACTCAGTGTGGTTCAAGGCGCTGTCCGAAGCCGCCGGTCGTAACGTTTTTGACATTGCCAACGTCGATTTGGCACAGTTACCCGCATGGATACGCACCCGTTTGCAACGCAATCACCAGAGTGTTTCACCCGATACCTTGCAATGGCTGGCCACACAGTTTGAGGGTAATCTGCTTGCTGCGCATCAAGAGATTCAAAAACTCGCCCTGCTCTATCCCGCAGGCGAAATTCCCAACAATGAAGTCCACGAATCCGTGCTGAATGTCGCGCGCTACGATATGTTCAAACTCAGCGAAGCCGTACTTGCGGGCGATGTCGCGCGCACCTCGCGCATGATCGAAGGACTGCGTGCCGAAGGCGAATCCATCGTGCCGATCGTCTGGTCACTGACCAGTGAAATCCGCACGCTGCATCAACTCAAAACCGAGAGTGAAAACGGCGGCTATCTACCCAGCCTGATGAAACAGAATCGCATTTGGGGCGCACGTGAGCAGCTCATTCCGCGTGCTTTACCGCAACTGAGTACTGCGTTTCTCAACCGCAGCCTGCGTCAAGCCGCACAATTGGATCGTATGGCAAAGGGGCTGGATAAAACCGATCCGTGGGCTGCAACGCTACAATTGGCCAATCAAATTGCACTGAAAATTCACACCAAGCCCCGAGCAAAAATCCGCTAAAATCGTTGAAATATATTGCCGAACCAATTTTTGAGAAAGTTTTCGATGGAAAGTATTCAACAATACATGCAGACATTGGGGCAAACCGCCCGCACCGCGTCGCGCGCAATGGCGCGCGCCAACACCGCGACCAAAAATGCCGCCCTGCGCCAAATGGCCGTACTGATTGAACAGCAAGCCGATGTGCTCAAAGCTGAAAACACCAAAGACCTTGAGCAAGCTCGCGCTAAAGGCCTGGATGCTGCATTCATCGACCGTCTGACCCTGTCCGACAAAGCGATACAAACCATGGTGGATGGCCTGCGCCAAATCGCCGACCTACCCGACCCGATCGGCCAAATGAGTGGTTTTAAAATCCTGCCGTCCGGAATCACCGTCGGGCAAATGCGTGTGCCACTGGGCGTGATTGGCATCATTTACGAATCCCGGCCAAACGTTACCATTGATGCGGCGGCTCTGTGCATCAAGTCGGGCAACGCCACCATCCTGCGCGGCGGCTCCGAAGCGCTGCACTCCAATCAAGCCTTGGCAAAAATCGTACAAGCAGGCTTAGCGCACGCAGGTCTGCCAGAATCAGCGGTTCAAGTGGTCAATACACCGGATCGTGCTGCGGTCGGTGAACTCATCACCATGACCGAGTATGTGGACGTCATCGTCCCACGCGGTGGCAAATCCTTGATCGAACGCTTGATGAAAGACGCGCGCGTACCGATGATCAAACATTTGGATGGTATTTGCCACAGCTACATCGACGTTGATGCCGACATTACCAAAGCCATCATAATCTGTGACAACGCCAAAACCCAGCGCTACGCACCATGCAACACCACAGAAACGCTCTTGGTACATGCTGAAATTGCACCACGCGTATTACCTGAACTGTGTAAAATTTACCAGGAAAAAGGTGTCGAATTGCGTGTGGACAGCACCACCCGTGCCACGCTGGAAGCGGCCGGTTTCCAACAATTAATTGATGCAATTGAAGCGGATTGGTCAACCGAATACCTGGCTCCGATCTTATCTATCAAGACCGTGAATAATATTGATGCCGCCATTGAGCACATCAATCATTACGGTTCTGCGCATACCGATGCGATCATCACCGAAAATCTCACCACCGCACAGCAATTCTTACGCGAGGTGGACTCGTCCTCGGTTATGGTCAACGCCTCTACCCGTTTCGCCGATGGCTTTGAATACGGCTTGGGTGCGGAAATCGGTATTTCCAATGACAAATTGCACGCACGCGGCCCCGTGGGATTGGATGGCTTGACCAGCCTGAAATACATTGTCTACGGTGACGTGAGCGGCAGTATCCGGATCTGACTATGCGATCAATAGCGACGCGAGCCGGCTTATTTGCCACAATATTATTAGCGGGATGTCAGTTCATCCCGCCCTCCAATGCCCCAAAAGTGCTCGCACCGCTCGATCAGCTGCGCCTAGAGTGGGCGGATGCTTACAAGGAACGCCAGCAGGGTTTGATGGGACGTCAACAGCTGGCAGAAAATGCAGGCATGATGTTTGTATTTGAAACGCCGAAAACCTACTGCTTTTGGATGAAAAACACGCTGATTCCACTATCTATAGGCTTCATTGATGCGCAAGGCAAATTGGTACAAATCAACCACATGCAGCCACGCAGCTTAGATCACCACTGTGCGCAGCAACCTATTTTATACGCACTGGAAGTCAATCAAGGCTGGTTCGAGCGCAATAAGGTACGATTGCAGACCAAAGTGCTTCAACCTTCGAAATCTGAATAAACTCAGCTGAAATATTCGCACTCACAATCCCAAAGATTTTGACGCTTATTTATTTTTTAAGTGTCGAATAATAAATAATTTTCCACTGCCCTCACTCTAAAACCCAGACTTCTAAAAATCGGTGCGATAAACTTATTTTAGAATTAATCGTAATCTGCGCAACTCCTGAGAAACATACGGAATGTCCGTTGCGGACAATTTGTAAATCCTCATCTGTTTTGTGAACTGTCTGAAATTTAACTTTGCGTCTGGCGATCAATAGCTCAACATTCTTTTTGTGTTCTTGCTTATTGAGTACATCGCCCTCCATTTCCGATGAAAAATTCCGATGCTTTAAAAACTCAAAAAGCTCTAAATTTTTTAGGAAAAAAGCCTCATGCCAAGCCTCACGAATAGACTGTAAATCTTCCATCTCCCTTTTTAGTTTCTATTATGCCTATAAAAAAACCCGCTATTTTCACACAGCGGGTTTTTTGATTGGACGATGAACAAATTATGCAAAACCTTCGTTCTTCATTTCATCAGTCGGCGCTACAGCCGCTTCTTCTGCCGCAACAGCTGGCGTCACTACAGCGGTTTCCGGACGTGGTTCACGCGCTGGTTTTTCGAGCAAGGCTTTCATAGACAACTTCACGCGGCCACGATCATCGGTTTCGATGGCTTTAACGGTAACTTGTTGCCCTTCTTTCAAGTAATCCGATACTTGATTCACGCGCTCATGCGCGATTTGTGAAATGTGCAGCAAGCCATCTTTGCCTGGGAATACTTGTACGATCGCACCGAAGTCCAACAATTTCAACACCGTACCTTCGTACACTTTGCCCACTTCGATTTCAGCCGTCAATTCAGTGATGCGACGTTGTGCTTCAGCCGCTTTTTCCGCATCATTCGAGGCAATGGTAATTGTGCCATCTTCTTGAATATCAATCGTCGTGCCAGTCTCTTCGGTCAATTGGCGGATGGTTGCGCCGCCTTTACCGATCACGTCACGGATTTTGTCTTGGTTGATCTTCATGGTGTACAGACGCGGCGCGAAGGTTGACATTTCTTCACGGCCACCGCTGATCGCAGCTTGCATTTTACCGAGAATGTGCATACGGCCTTCTTTGGCTTGTGCCAAAGCGACTTGCATGATTTCTTTGGTAATGCCTTGGATTTTGATGTCCATTTGCAACGCAGTGATACCAATCGCGGTACCCGCCACTTTGAAGTCCATATCGCCGAGGTGATCTTCGTCGCCCAAGATGTCGGTCAGAACCGCGAATTTGCCACCGTCTTTGATCAAGCCCATAGCGATACCGGCTACGTGCGCTTTCATCGGCACACCCGCGTCCATCAATGCCAAACAGCCACCGCAGACCGAAGCCATAGACGATGAGCCGTTAGACTCAGTGATTTCAGACACCACACGCACGGTGTACGGGAACTCTTCTGCGCTCGGCAAGCATGCGATCAATGCACGCTTGGCCAAACGACCATGACCGATTTCACGGCGTTTTGGTGAACCGACACGACCGGTTTCACCAGTGGCGAACGGCGGCATATTGTAGTGCAGCATGAAGCGATCGCGAGTTTCGCCTTGCAATGCATCGATGATTTGCTCATCGGTTTTGGTACCCAAAGTTGCCACTACCAGACCTTGCGTTTCTCCACGGGTAAACAATGCAGAACCGTGTGTACGCGGCAATACACTCAAGTCGATTTCGATTGGACGTACGGTGCGCGTGTCACGACCGTCGATACGTGGTTTGCCATTCAAAATTTCAGAACGCACCACTTTTGCTTCGAGGTCAAACAGGACGTTGCCCACTTCGACTTCATCCACTTCCGCGCCACCTTCGCTCAGAGCGGCGATGGTTTTCGCAGATACTTCGCGCAATGCGTTGGTACGCAATTGTTTTTCACGGATTTGGTACGCCGCTTGTACGTCCGCACCAGCGATTTGCTCAATTTTACTGATCAGATCGGTATTTTTCTCTGGCGCAGTCCAGTTCCATTCTGGCTTGCCACCATCACGCACCAAGTCGTAAATCGCGTCAATCGCAGTTTGCATTTGTTCGTGGCCATACACCACCGCACCGAGCATGACGTCTTCTGGTAATTGTTGTGCTTCAGATTCCACCATCAATACAGCAGCTTCTGTACCCGCTACAACCAAATCCATGCGTGATTTTTCGAGTTGACTGAAGGTCGGGTTCAAAACATATTGACCGTCAATGTAGCCCACGCGTGCCGCGCCGACTGGACCAGCAAATGGTACGCCAGAGATCGCCATCGCTGCAGACGATGCGAGCAATGCTGGGATATCAGGGTTCACTTCTGGATTGGAAGACAATACTTGAACCACCACTTGAATCTCGTTGTAAAAACCTTCCGGAAACAACGGACGCAAAGGACGGTCGATCAAACGACTCACCAGCGTTTCGTTTTCAGACGGACGACCTTCACGACGGAAAAAACCGCCTGGAATGCGACCCGCCGAATATACTTTTTCGATGTAATCCACTGTCAGCGGGAAGAAGTCTTGTCCAGCTTTAACTTGCTCTTTGGCAACCACAGTGGCTAAAACCACGGTGTCATCCATATTCAACAATACCGCGCCGGATGCTTGGCGAGCGATACGGCCCGTTTCCATAGTCACGGTGTGTTGACCGTACTGGAAAGTTTTGGTGACTTTATTAAACATGCTCATGTCATATCCTTTATGAAAAAATGGATGGCCTAACATGCTATTCCAACAGTGTGCTGCGAGATTTTCCTAACCCACTCTTGGAATAACACCTGTTAAAAGCGCATCCGATTAGAAACAGTATTTCCCAAAATCAGTCATTGGGAAAACAAAAATGCCTGCATCGAGCGATACAGGCATTTACATTCATTACTTACGCAAGCCCAGACGCTCAATCAGAGAACGATAGGCGTCAGCATCTTTACGTTTCAA
>CAYPYQ010000144.1:0-4242 GCA_964414735.1 uncultured Hydromonas sp. | reverse complement strand
AGCGCTGCTCACGCGCGGCATTGCCGAAATGCGCCGCTTTGCCAACGCACTCGGCGCGAATCCCGATACCATTTCCGGCCTGACCGGCGTGGGTGATTTGATTTTAACCGCCACGGGCGATCTGTCGCGCAACCGCACCGTAGGCCTGCAATTGGCGCAAGGCAAAGCGCTGGATGATATTTCAGCATCTCTTGGGCATGTAGCCGAAGGCGCGTTGTGCGCACACGCCATGCTCGCATTGGCGCAGGAGCACAACGTCCGCGCGCCGATTACGCAAGGCGTCTGCGCGATTTTAGATGGCGTCGCACCGCAAACAGTGATTGAGCAGCTGCTGGTACGCGAAGCGATCAGCGAGCACTGATTAATTTTTCTTAGGCACCTGCGCCATCACATACTCACTGATCGCCGTGATCGACAACGACGGATTCACACCCGGATTGGCCGAAATCATCGAGCCGTCGCACACATACGCATTCGTATAGCCAAATACCCGTCCCTGCGCGTCAATCACGCCCTGAGACGCATCCGCCCCCATCACCGCACCGCCGAGCACATGCGCGGTCGAGGCGGTATCGAATAATTGTTCGGTGAACAGCGTGTAGGCTTTGCCATCCATTTGCGCCGCGTACAATTTCGCCAACTCCTCCGCGCGTGGAATGTACGCCTGCGGACGTTCGCCGACATCCAGCTCGGTTCTCAGAAAACCAAAGCGATTGAGTTTGAGCTGCAAGGTCGAATCCAAATGCTGCATGAACAGCATCACTTGGCTTTGTTTCGCCCAGTCTTTGGCAAAGGCAATTTGCAGGTATTTTTTCGGATGGCTCAACCACTGCCGCACCACTTTACCCAAGCGCACCCACACATTCGCACCATAGGCCATCGGTGCATGTGCCACGCGCCACGCGCCCGAGCCTGCACCATATCGCACCGGCTCCAGATGGCTGTGCTCGTCGGTGTGCAGCACCGAGCCGATGGCGATGCCTTGACTGTAATCCGTATCGGTTTTCTCCGTCGCGATGGTAATCAGGCACTCGTTATTGCTGCGGATGTCTTTGCCCACGCGCTCGGAAAGCGCAGGCATGGATTGCTTGTCCTTCAAAGTGAGCAGTAACTTGCTTGTACCCAAAGCACCGGCGGAGAACACCACGCCGCGCGTGTTAATCACATGGGTTTTCGGGCGAAACAGCGCACGCGACCAGCTCCAGTCGCGCGAATCGCGCACATGGATTTCATAGCCATCCGCGCCATTCTCGCCCAGTGGTTTCACGTCATGTACGAAGGTTTCCGCAATGATCTGCGCACCGCGTTTTTGCGCCAGATACAGATAATTTTTGTCCAATGAATTTTTCGCGTTGTGCCGACAGCCGGTCATGCACGAGCCACAGTGCAGACACGGCGCACGATCGGGGCCCTCGCCATCGAAATACGGATCAGCCACGGTCTGCCCCGGCGTTTGGCCTTCGCGCGCGAAAAAAATCGACACCTTGGTCGCGTGAAACTCGTCTTCACGGTTGATTTTTTGCGCCACGCGTTGCAGCAGCTCATCGCCCGCGCACAGCTTCGGATTTACCTCCGCACCGAGCATGCGATACGCCGTATCATAAAACGGCGGCAGCACGTTTTCCCAGTCATTCAATCCCGCCCAACTGCCAGTTTTAAAAAACGCGGGTTTAGGAATCGGCAGCGTGCACGCATAAACCAGCGAACCACCACCCACGCCCGAACCGGACAAAATATTCAAATGACGGAAAAAACTCAAGCGCATGATGCCCGTCCATTTGAGCGCAGGCACCCACAGCCAGCGATTCATCTGCCAATTGGTCTTAGGAAAATCCTCTGGCCGATACCAGCGCCCTTTTTCAACCACCAGCACCTTGTAGCCCTTTTCGGACAGACGCAAAGCGCTGACCGAACCACCAAAACCACTGCCGATGATGACAAAATCGTATTCGGTATTGAGCAAATCAATCGCGCGCATGAGGTCTCCTGTTTGATTTAATTCATGTATTTTATTGAATCTTAGCCGAATTTATTTTAATTTAATAGATAAAACCGTAAAAAAGCCCGCAGATTTGCGGGCTTTTTCGTCAGCGAACAGGGTCAGCTCATTGACCCAGATCCTCAATCAATGCCAAATCAGCTCAAACGGAAGGATTTGTAATCTGCCGGCTCGTCACATTGCAGCGGTACGCCAGTCATTGAGGTCATCATTCGAGTACAGGAAACAAGTTGCCACCTCCTTGAGTGGGTCTTTTTCGATAGTACGATTTATTTTTTGACACTTAACGTTTTTGAGCCGAGGAGCCGCCAGAATGACGCTCCAGCAAAGGGCTAGGGAGCGCTCTTGGCCAGCACAGCCTTAATGCGACTGGCAAACTCAATGCGCTGCTCGAGCGCCATGGGCACCGGATGCTCGGTGTAGAAGTTGTCTCCGGTGTAGCGCGGAATGATGTGCTGGTGGTAGTGCCAGACCTCCTGTGTACCAGCCGGTTCGTTGTGCTGCCTAGTGGAGACACCATCACACTCAAGCGCCTGCTTGAGTGCAATGGCCAAACGCTGGCTGACTCCGAACAAATGAGCTCCAACTTCTTGCGGCAGGACGTAGATATTCTCGAAGTGCTCTAACGAGCATAAAAGCAAAGAACCCGCATTCTGTGGATGGTGTGACCGCGAAACCACTGCGATTGAAAGGTGATCGTGCCAAACAGTTGTTTGGCCGTGCTCTGACCCCGCGATGATGGCGCAGAGCGGGCAGTGGTATTCAAGGGGCTCGTGTAGATGCATAGGGAATTGGGGGGCTGAGCTAGCGTTTGACATGGAGCCTAGGCGCCTGTTGTACCGAGTGCAACAAACTCTCCTTCAAAGCGGCCAACTTCATGCCCTTCGTACAATAGGGTAGATGACACCGAGATTCTGGCGCGGCCTTTGCGCTCAAGCATGCGTGTAAACGCCTTCCATTGCGCCACGCTAGGTGAAGAAGCATGGGCTGTGAAGTAGCCTAGGATGGCTTGCTCATAGCTCATGGAATTGCGCTGGATGACCAAGCGCGTTTTGTAGCCACTAGCGGATAGCTTGACGTGAAGTAAGGACCAAGCCGAAAGGATAGCGAGTGCAGACGCGCTGCCACCAAAAACGGTATCTCTATGATTAATATTTGGCAACAGAGGGGCACCGAGAACAACCTGTTCAGGCGTTGCTACTTCAACCTGCACCTGCATTGCTGCAGATAGCGGGATATGCTCGTGCAAGTAGGTTTGGATCTCGTTCACGCTCATTCCTCCTGCTCCTAACTATACTTATGCGTCAATATGACACATAACATGATTGCATCATGACGTATAACATTCCAATTTAGCAATTAACTCCTTGATTAAACTAACCAAAGAATACCATCAGTACGTTATACAAGCTAAAAATGGACAAGTTCTTCATCCATACATTTCATCAGCGATCTCATTGGGCGCATTCGGAAACGCATTATTACTTGCCTTAACCGCCCAATGAGTTCATTGACCGCCCTTTGACTATCCCTTCGCCAACACCTCGTTCAACGCCGTTTCAAATCGTGCCACCGTGCCATCCACGTCATTCAGTTTATCAATACCGAACAAGCCCAAACGGAAGGTTTTGTAATCCGCTGGTTCGTCGCATTGCAGCGGTACGCCCGCGGCGATTTGCAGGCCTTGCTCAACAAATTTTTTGCCGTTTTGGATGGCGTCGTCGGAGGTGTAGTACACGGCTACGCCGGGCGCTTGGTAGCCTTCTGCGGCGACGCTGATCAAGCCTTTGCTCGCCAGTAGCGCGCGCACTTTTTGCCCCAGTTCGGTTTGACGGGCGCGCAGATTTTCAAAGCCTGCTTGTTCGGCCAGCTGCATCATGTCGTGAAAGTATTTGATCGAGTCGGTCGGCATGGTGGCGTGGTAGGCGTGACCGCCGTTTTCGTAGGCTTGCATGATTTGCAGCCATTTTTTCAGATCACAGGCAAAGCTGTTGCTGCTGGTGGCGTTGACTTTGGCCAGTGCCGCGTCGTTCATCATGACGATGCCGCAGCATGGCGAGCCGCTCCAGCCTTTTTGCGGTGCGCTGATGAGTACATCCACACCGGTGGCCTGCATATCGACCCAGATGGCGCCGGAGGCGATGCAATCGAGTACGAACAAGCCCCCGACCGCGTGCACGGCGCCGGCCACGGCTTTGAGGTAGTCGTTCGGTAAAATCATACCGGAGGCAGTTTCGACGTGC
>CAYPYQ010000143.1:0-8014 GCA_964414735.1 uncultured Hydromonas sp. | reverse complement strand
TTTGGCGATGCGGTTGGCGAGCCTGATGCCATTGGGCAGGAGCAAAGGGGTAAATACAGTCATGGATACCTCGGAGGTTGAAAACATACACGGTGTTGCAGTTAATTGGATAAAAGTATAGAGTTAAAGTTATGTTTAAGGTCAAGTGTATTTTATTGATTTGAGCAAGTTGAGTAAGGTGAAATATGAAGATTGGGGAATTGGCGAAACGCAGCGGTTTGACGGCCTCTCGGATTCGCTTTTATGAGGCCAACGGGCTGATGCCCAGCGTCACACGACAAGCCAATGGCTATCGTGATTATGATGAGGATGCTGTGTGGATATTGGAGATTATCACCGGTGCACAGGCGGCGGGTTTTACACTGGATGAAATCCGCCCTTTACTACCACTGAACAGTGGCTCGTGGTCGCATGATAAATTACTCACGGGTTTGAAACGTAAAATCGCTGAGATTGAGGCGTTGCAACAGCGTTTGGCATACAGTAAAGCACAATTACAATCGGCCATTCAAACCATCGAACAAAACCCCCAAGGTGAGAGCTGCGCGGATCAAACACAGTCTGTTTTGGAACGTCTGCGTGCAGGTGGGGTGGCGGATATGGTGCGTTGAGTTTTGGGTTGACGGCAAATCTGCAAATCCATTAACAAAAAACACGCTCGCGTTTACTGAGGCGTTGAGTCTTGATTCTCCGGGTGAATTACTTTTCCGTGCTGCGCCAGCCGTGCGGCCAGGGTGCTGAGAGCGGCGTAGGCTTCGCCCAGTGTAGCGTCGTGCGCAGCGAGGGCGGTGGTTTGGGATTGCACCACGGCGGTGTCGCCGCGAGCGGCGGGACCGGTGAGGGCGGCTTGGGAGCCGAGAGCTTGCAGATTGGCGGTGGCGCGTTGTACGAAGCCGTTGGCCAGCGTGGGTACGTGCGCGGCGGGCACGCCTGCGTGCTGCCACAGCTCGCTGGCGGCGGCGTGCAGCACGGGCAGGAAGTTGCTGGCGAGCACGGCGGCAGCGTGGTAGAGGGGCTTGGCTTCGGCGGTGAGGGGAAAGCACTGCGCGCCGATGGCGTGGTAGGCGCGCTCGGCTTCGGTGCGGGCGGTGGCGTCGCCTTCCAGCGCGCACAGCGTGCCGGGGAACTGGCTCACCGATTGAGCCACTTGTGCAAAGCTGAAGGCGGGGTGTGTGCTGGCGGTGTGCCAGCCTTGTTCCGCCAAAGGTCTCAATAAATCGGCAGACCAGTAGCCGCTGGCATGCCACACAATGGCGGGCGGGTGGTGCAAGGCGGCCAGCGCATGTGCGGCGGCGCTGATCTGCCCATCGGGCACGGCCAGTAGCCAAACTTGTGCAGGCGGCATCTGCGCCAGTTGTTCAAAGGCTTGGCCTGCGCCGATTTCGGCCACGGCGGCTTGGGCGCTGGCGGCGCTGCGGGTGTGCACGGCTTGTACGGTGTAGGTGCCGTGGGTGTGCCACAGATGCGCGAGTGTGCGACCGAGGCGACCCGCGCCAATCAGATTCAGGGTGGGGGCGGTGTGTTGTGTCATGGTATGAACTGTAGTGGTCAACCGTTGATTCGTGATTACTCGGTGTGAGTTGTCGTGGGATAATCTGGTTCAAAAAATGCACACGCCACCGACTCCTCACGTGTGCGGGCAAACGGCGGCAGGCTTTGCCAAATGCGGCCGCCGTAGCGTTTGGTCACCAGCCGCGAGTCGCAGATCATCAGCACACCTCGGTCGGTTTCCGAGCGGATCAGTCGCCCTGCACCTTGTTTGAGGTTGATGACCGCTTGCGGGACTTGATACGCCATAAAGCCATTTTCACCGCGTTCTTCGATCACGCGCAGACGCGCTGCGAGCACCGGATCGTCCGGCGGTGCGAACGGCAGTTTGTCGATAATGACCAAGGACAGCGCCTCGCCACGCACATCCACACCTTCCCAGAAACTTTGCGAGCCAACCAGTACCGGATTTTTCGCCGCGCGGTATTGATTGAGCAGTTCGGTGCGTGAGGCTTCGCCTTGGATCAACAGCGTCCAATCCAAATCGTGCTCCTCGATCTGCTCGGCCAGCCACGCGCCGTAGCGTTTGACCGCCGCCAGTGTGGTGCAGAGTAAAAACGCGCGGCCATTCGAGGCGCGCAGCATCGGCCAGATTTTTTGCAGGATGGCGTTGCCATAGCTGCGCTCGTGCGGCTCGGGTAGGCCGTTCGGCACGTACAGCAGGCCTTGTTCGCCAAATTTGAATGGGCTGTCCCACGTCGCGGTGTGCGCGTCGTGCAAACCCAGTTGCTCCTGAAACAGCGAAAAATCACTGCGCATGGACAACGTGGCGGAGGTAAAAATCCAGCTGCGCGGATGCTCGGCCTCGCGCTGGCGCGTGAACGGCTCGGCGACCGACAGCGGCGTGGCGTTCAGTCGCACGCTTTGCGAAAATGCCTCGACCCAGCGCACCAGTTCGAGCGAGTCCATCGCGCGCCACTGGCGGAATTGTTCGATCAATTCGTCCAAACGCCGCGCGAGTTGCTCGATCGTATCGGCACGCTCGCACGCCGGTTCGATGATTTTTTGCGTATCGACGAGGGTTTGCTGCAGTTTGTTCAACGCATCCCACAGCGGTGAATTCGTCGGTAATTGATCCACGCTCCAGCGGCCATTGTCGCCGCAGGCAATGCGCACGTCTTTCGCCGCGCGCTCCAATGTGTCTTTGACCTCGCGCCAATCGGTCGCGTCGCGTGCATGCGTGATGCCTTCGGCAAGTAAGTCGCGCGCCAGATCAATGACCTGCGCGGTGGATACCTGCTGACCAAAAAATACGCTGGCGACATCGGGCACTTGGTGCGCCTCGTCAAATACCACGGTGTTGACCGCAGGCAGCAGCTCGGCGATGCCTTCCTCGCGCAGCATCACGTCGGCAAAAAACAGATGATGATTGACCACGATCACGTCGGCGGCCTGCGCGTCCTTACGCGCCTGCATCACAAAGCATTCTTTGTGGTTCGGGCAATCCGAGCCCAGGCAGTTTTCACGGGTTGAGGTCACTTGCGACCAGACCAGCGCATCGTCGGGGATGTCCGGCCATTCGGCTTTATCGCCGCGTTTGACCAGCGACAGATCGGATTTGATGCGTTTCAAATGTTTCGCATCGTCGCGCCCAAGCAGCCGCCCGTTCATCAGGATACGGTCGAGGTGGTAGTGGCAAACGTAGTTGGCGCGGCCTTTGAGCAGCGCGATGGTCACGGGTACGCCGAGCGCGTCGCGGATGGTCGGTAAATCGCGTTCAAATAATTGATCTTGCAGGGTTTTGGTACCCGTGGAAATGATGGTTTTGCCACCCCAAAGCAGCGTGGGAACGAGGTAGGCGAAGGTTTTACCCGTGCCGGTGCCTGCTTCGAGAATCGCGCTGTCAACGTTGTTAATCGCTTGGGTGACGGCTTGCGCCATTTCGAGCTGCTCAGGGCGGGCGTTGAAATAGGGCAATGCGCGGGCGAGCGTACCTTCATCGGCGAAGATTTGCTCGAGTTGGTGCTGTTGCTCAAAAGTGAGGTTGTTTTTGTTGTCTGACACTGCTGACTTTATGAAAATTATTGGGTATTGCCAGACTGCGCGGCTTTTTCAGCGGCTTGTTGGGCTTTTAGGATGCGTTGTTTTTTGATGGCTTCGATACGTTTGACTTTGGCATTGAAGTCTTCGACATTCTGCGCGCGTTGGGCTGCTTGGGCGGCTTCTTGTGTTTGGGCTTGTGCGAGTTTTTCGTTATATGCTTTTTGGCGGGCGTTGTATTCAGCGACGCTGCGTGCGCGTTCGGCGGCTTTGGCGGCTTCTTGTTTTTGGTGGGTGTTGATCTTTTGCATCAGTGCGATGCGTTGTTGTTCGGCTTCGTATTGGCGGATGTACAGACGTGCGGCGCTGCGCTCGATTTGTGCTTGATCCCAAATTTGGTTGCGGATGTCGGCTTGTTGATCCAAACAACGATTGACAAAAAATTTGCGGTAGCAGTCCGCTTGCGCGGTTTTGAGCGTGGCATCGGCAGCGTTTTGGCGCGCGATGGCGGCCTGCTCCATTTGCTGCGCTTGGGCGAGATAGGTAATGGCAGCGGTGCGTGCGTTCAGATTTTGCGGCGACAGCGGATCATTCGCGACGGTATTTTGCGTGTGTGAGCCGATATTTGCACAACCCAAAAGCAGTAATGTGCTGCAAATTGTGGCACAATACGCGGCTATTTTTGCAGCGGGTTGTACGGCGTTGCGGGCAGTATTATGTACTGTTTCGGCGCGGTTCATATCAGCTAAGTTTTTGTTTTTTAATAACATATACGGAAGTACCGATGAGTGTTGTCACCAATTTATCTGTAGAAGCGCCGGTTTTGGCCAATCTGGACGTCGCCGACGAGCAAATGGTTTTGAAGGCTCGTATTATCCCTCAAATCGCCGCCGATTTGGGAATTCGTGTCGCGCAAGTGACGGCCACCGTGCAATTGCTGGATGAGGGCGCGACTGTGCCGTTCATCGCCCGTTACCGTAAGGAGGTGACCAACGGTTTGGATGACACGCAGTTGCGTGATCTGGATGAGCGCTTGCGTTATCTGCGTGAATTGGAGGAGCGCCGCGCGGCGATTTTGAAATCCATTCATGAGCAGGGTAAATTGACTACTGAGTTACACGCCTCGATTGACGCGGCGATGACGAAACAATTGCTCGAGGATTTGTACTTGCCGTATAAACCAAAACGTCGCACCCGCGCGCAAATCGCTCGTGAAGCGGGTTTGGAGCCGTTGGCGCTGGCTTTGTTGGCCGATCCGACGATCAATCCGGAAACCGAAGCGGCGAAATATTTCAATGCCGAAGCGAATATCAGCGATACCAAAGCAGTCTTGGACGGCGCACGCGATATTCTGGCCGAGAACTTCGCCGAGAGCGCTGAGCTGCTGGCGACGCTACGCTCGTATTTGAACAAAAACGGCGTGGTGTACGCGACGGTGGTTGAGGGCAAGGAAGCCGAAGGGCAGAAGTTCCAAGACTACTTTGCCTACTCCGAAAACTACGCGGGCATTCCGTCGCATCGTGCATTGGCCATGTTTCGCGGGCGCAACGAAGGCGTGCTGAGCGTGCGTTTGGGCTTGGACGAATCGTTAGAAGCACAAAAACCGCACCCATGTGAGGAACTCATCGCGCAGCAGTTCAATATCAAAGATTTAGGCCGTGCTGCCGATGCGTTTTTGCTCAACTGCGCCCGCTGGGCGTGGCGCGTAAAGCTGCAATTGCATTTAGAAACCGAGCTGCTCGGCACGCTACGCGAAGCGGCGGAAACCGAGGCGATCAACGTTTTTGGTAAAAATCTGCGCGATCTGCTGCTCGCCGCACCGGCGGGGCACAAAGCGATCATCGGCCTCGATCCGGGCATCCGCACTGGCGTGAAAGTCGCGGTGATCGACGCGACCAGCAAACTGCTGGCGACCGATACGATTTACCCGCATCCGCCGCGCAATGACTGGGATGGCTCGATCAATGCCTTGCTCAAACTGGTCAAACAGCATAATGTCGGCCTGATTGCGATTGGCAACGGTACTGCCAGCCGCGAAACCGAAAAACTCGCCGCCGATGTCATCAAAATCTGCGGTGGCGCGGTGCAAAAAATCGTTGTGTCCGAAGCAGGCGCGTCGGTGTACTCGGCTTCCGAATTGGCCGCGAAAGAATTCCCCGTTTTGGACGTATCGCTGCGCGGTGCGGTTTCGATCGCCCGCCGATTGCAAGACCCATTGGCCGAGTTGGTCAAAATTGATCCGAAATCCATCGGTGTGGGGCAGTATCAGCACGACGTGAATCAGCGCGAACTGGCGCGTGCGCTCGATGCGGTGGTTGAGGACTGTGTGAACGCGGTCGGTGTGGATGTGAACACCGCTTCGGCGCAGCTGCTCGCACGCGTGTCGGGCTTGAACAGCATTCTGGCGAAAAACATCGTCGAATACCGCGAAGCCAACGGCGCGTTCATCAATCGTCAATGGCTGAAAAAAGTCCCGCGTCTGGGTGAAAAAACCTTTGAGCAAGCCGCCGGCTTTTTGCGCATCAATGGTCAAACCGAACATACCGAGGCCAATCCGCTGGACGCATCCGCCGTTCACCCTGAAGCGTATCCGGTGGTTGAGCGGATTTTGAGTCGCATTCAAAAAACCATCAAAGACGTGATGGGCGCGAAAGAAGCGCTGCATGGCGTGTCGCCGAGCGAATTCACCGATGAGCAGTTTGGTCTGCCGACGGTCAAAGATATTTTCAACGAGCTGGAAAAACCCGGCCGCGATCCGCGTGGCGAGTTCAAAACCGCGACCTTCAGCGACGGCGTGGAGGACATCAAAGACCTGCGCGAAGGCATGGTGCTCGAAGGCGTGATTACCAACGTGGCGAATTTTGGCGCGTTTGTCGACATCGGCGTGCATCAGGACGGCCTCGTACACATCTCCGCGCTGTCCAATACCTATGTCAAAGACCCGCGCGAAGTGGTCAAAACCGGTCAGCTGGTCAAGGTCAAAGTCATGGAAGTGGATGTGGCGCGGGCGCGAATTGGCTTAAGTATGCGTTTGGACGACGAACCGGGCGCGGCTTCTGCCGGGGGTAATCGCGCCTCATCGGGTGATAAACGAGCACCATCCTCATCCTCACGCGGTGGCGAGCGTAAATCCTTTGATCGCAAACCGGCGGACAGCGGCCAAACCGCGATGGCAGCGGCGTTTGCGAAGCTGCGTAAATAAACAAACAGAGGAGATCTGGGGGGAGAGCGGATTTTTCTTACCAAAATTCGCTTTTTTCCCGTAAAATACGGCTGAAAAGCACACGGCTGATGAAGTCATCGGCCATAACGAATAGAACACGCCTTTTCACATAAACCTGAGAAGGCGTGTTTTTTTGTGCCGTTTGTCGATGAAAATGTCGTGACCAAACCTTGAGGATGCAGGATTAATGAGTAAAAACGCTTGGGTTTTGCCCGATCAGATTTCGGATGTGTTGCCGCGACAGGCGCGCACATTGGAGGCTTTGCGTCGCGGGTTGCTGGACGTGTTCAAACGTTACGGCTACGAGCTGGTGATTCCGCCATTGGTCGAGTATACCGATGCGCTGCTGGATGATGAGGACGATGATTTGAATCTGCGCACGGTGAAATGGGCGGATCAGTCCACCGGTCGCACGCTGGCGATTCGCGCGGATGTGACACCGCAGGCGGCGCGGATTGACGCACATTTGCTCAATCGCAGTGGTGTAACGCGCCTGTGTTATTTCGGTTCGGTGTTTCATGCGCAGGCGGCGGGTTTGCTGACTTCGCGCGAGCCGCTGGTGGTTGGTGCGGAGTTGTACGGTCATCAGGGTTTGGAGGCGGATGCTGAGATTCAGACGCTGTTGATCGAGGCGTTGAAATACGCGAAATTGCCGGGGGTGCGTTTGGATGTGTCGCACGCACAGATCGTGCATGCGATTTTGTCTGAGGTGCCGAGCGCGTTGTTGAAAAACTCGGAGCAGGTGTACGCGGCTTTGCAGGCGAAGGATACAGCGGCGTTGTGCGTGTGCACACAGGCGTTTCCTGAATCGGTGCAGGCGGCGTTATTGGCGTTGCTTGATTTGTACGGCGGGATTGAAGTGTTGGCGCGTGCGCGTGCGGTGTTGCCATCGAATGAACGCATCATTCAGGCGCTGGACGAACTGGCGATTTTGGCGCGGCTGGATACCGATGGCGTGGTGCAGTTTGATTTGGCCGATTTGACCGGCTATAGCTATCACACCGGTGTGATGTTTACCGCGTACTGCGCGGGTATGCCCAACGCGATTGCGCGTGGTGGTCGCTACGATCGCATTGGTGAGCGCTTTGGTCGTGCGCGTCCGGCGACGGGATTTTCTCTGGATTTGCGTGAGATTACAGAGGTGTTGCCGACGATTCCGGCGAAAAGCGCGATTGCTGCGCCGTGGGGATTTGATGCAGCGCTGTTGCGCAAGATCGCAGAGCTGCGCGCGCAGGGCGAGGTGGTGATTCCGCTGCCGGAGGG
>CAYPYQ010000142.1:0-6818 GCA_964414735.1 uncultured Hydromonas sp. | reverse complement strand
ACGAACGGTTCGCCAATCGAATATTTATACGCCATCGCCACCAAGGTTGGAATTTTTGCGATCAAGCGATGAGCAGAAATTTTGCGACTTTCTGCGCAACTATTGTCCGACGGATAAAACGCACTCATTGCGCCCACCGCTGCGGTCAACACCGCCATCGGATGCGCATCACGGCGAAAGCCACGGAAAAACGCTTGCATCTGCTCATGGATCATCGTGTGGTGCATGATGTCTTGTTTAATGAACTGATCTTTCTGCGCTTGATTCGGCAACTCGCCATTGAGCAACAAATAGGCTACTTCCAGATACTCGCATTTTTCAGCCAACTGCTCGATCGGGTAACCACGATACAGCAACTCACCTTTATCACCATCAATAAACGTAATGATTGAGTTACACGATGCCGTTGACATAAAACCCGGATCGTAAGTAAATTTGTCCGTTTGTGCATACAACTTGCGAATATCAATCACATCCGGTCCAATCGTCCCGCCATAGATCGGCAAATCCACCGAAGGCGAACCATCCGCAAATGACAAAGTCGCCGTACTTTTAGCTGTCAAACTCATACCATTCTCCTTTACTGACTCAGCTGATATCAAAACTCACGGTCGAATTTAAATTAACCGACCCCGCGCTAACTGATCCTACCATTCGTTCGTCATACCGCTCGTAACATCGACAACACCTCATCGGCCTGACGCATATCATCCTCATTCATCATATGCTCGGCGGGATCAACGTCTTTTAATTCCTTACGTTTCATAATCAAAGCAAACAACTCATCATCCGATAAATCCAGCAACAGATCCAAACCATACACCTGCTCATCGGTCAACGCTGGATACGCCTCAAAAAAACGCGTCATGATGATGTCGTTCTCAAGCAAACCACGTTTGGCTCGCCATAACAGACGTGCGCGACGCACACTATCTTCGACTTCATTTTTCGCTACGGCGCCTAAGGGTGTTACCTTTTCAGATGAATTCATAAAAAACCTTTTTGACTCATAATTTTTGGGCGGAATTACCACGATTTCACAGGTTGGAAAACAATACTTTTCCAACCTTGATTTCCCAAATTATAAGGTAAAAATTAGCATAAAAAACTGCCTTTTTCACCCAAGAATATTTCGTCTAACCGAAAAAACCCAAATCACGCACATGCTTTATCCATATTTCACCCTAAACAGTCCTATTTTTGTTAAGTTACTGAGAAAAAGATACTTTTCATCTCTTAAACTTACAGCTTACTGACAGGCAACGCACGTGAACTTACATTCATCTTACGATAAATAACAAAAATTTTTAAATATATCCAATCTGCCAAAATAATGATTGAAATATTTATAAATGCCTCACTATAATGGCGAGTATTTTTCAACTTTATAAAAAATTTTTACCCTAATCGCTCTACCGCGTAATTCTTGAAGGAGATGATGCATCATGTCACTGAAAAAGGTCTTGAGACAAAAAATTGAGGCGCACCGCCCTCGCACCACCCGCTTGATGAAAGAATTCGGCAAAGTCAAAATTGATGAAGTTACCATTGATCAATGTATCGGCGGTGCTCGTGACATTCGTGCTTTAGTGACCGACATTTCTTACCTCGATCCGCAAGAGGGCATCCGTTTCCGTGGCAAAACCATCGACGAAACCTTCAGCATTTTGCCAAAAGCGCCAGGCTCAAACTACCCGACTGTTGAAGCATTCTGGTTCTTCCTGTTGACCGGCGAAGTTCCCAACGAAGAACAATTGGAAGCGGTTTTGTTAGAGTTCAAAGCTCGCCAGCACGTTCCTCACTATGTGTTTGACATCATCCGTGCTATGCCGATTGATACCCATCCAATGACCATGCTGTCTACTGGTATCTTGGCCATGCAAAAAGACTCGGTATTCCACGAATTCTACAGCTCAGGTCAGTTCAACAAAAACACCGCTTGGGAATATGTATACGAAGACGCATTTGACATCGTCGCTCGTATCCCTGTGTTGGCCGCGTACATTTACAACCTGAAATACCGCGAAAACAAACAAATCGAAATCGACCGTAAACTCGACATGGGTGCGAACTTCGCTCACATGATCGGTCAGTCTAAAGAATACGAAGACGTTGCACGTATGTACTTCATCCTGCACTCAGACCATGAGTCAGGCAACGTATCGGCTCACACCACCCACTTGGTACACTCAGCATTGTCTGACCCATACTATGCATACTCTGCGGGCTTGAACGGCTTGGCAGGTCCATTGCACGGCTTGGCCAACCAAGAAGTGTTGTACTGGACTCTGAAGTTCCAACAAAAATACTGCTCGGATCAAGAACCAACTCGTGAATTGTTGACCGATGCACTGTGGGATACATTGAACTCAGGCCAAGTGATTCCAGGCTACGGTCACGCTGTATTGCGTAAAACCGACCCGCGCTACACTTCACAACGCGAATTCTGCTTGAATACCCCAGGCTTGCGTGACGACCCACTGTTCAAATTGGTATCTATGATTTATGAAGTGGCGCCAGGCGTATTGACCGAACACGGCAAAACCAAAAACCCATGGCCAAATGTGGACTCACAATCCGGCGTGATTCAGTGGTACTACGGCGTGCGTGAATTCGACTTCTACACCGTATTGTTCGGCGTTGGTCGTGCCTTGGGCTGTATGGCTAACATCGTTTGGGATCGTGCATTGGGCTACGCGATCGAGCGCCCTAAATCAGTAACCACCGATATGCTCGAAAAATGGGCAGAACAAGGCGGTCGTGAGATTCCTAAAGCATAATGCTCGGTAACACAAAAAAGGATGCGAAGCACTCGCATCCTTTTTTATTATCCGAAACAACCCCTCACATCCGCAAAGCCTTTTGCTTTTGCAATTGTTCATACAAAGGATTGCGTTTAGGGAACAACCAATAATACGCACCCTCAGTCATCAGCACCGTACCAATGGCTCCGGTTAACGCGCCCACCCCGCTCAACACCCAAACCGAGTCATCACGAATACCCAAAAGCATCATCATATACACCGTGCTCAATATCGCACCCAACACAGCACCAATCAACAAACGCTTTTTCCAGTTAGGGTTATGTACCGTCTGCGTTTTCAGATAATACGCATACACCACGCCCGTCAGCAATGCTGGAATCGCACCAAAGACCAAGGAAAACGGATATAGCTTGATCGTACCGATCAGCAGATCACTCCAGGTCTGCCCCACCGTCAAAACTCCGTTGACGAACAAAGAATCATAGCCAAAATAAAGCAAGCTTCCGATCCACGGCCCCCACACGGCGAACAATACCCCCAGACGCACCATCGGATTTTTTAACCACTGCATCATCACCTCCGCGCCGTCATCGCCTGCGCAAGCGTGCCCAAATCCACCTGCTCCAGCTCGCTACCGACGGGTACGCCTTTGGCCAATCGGGTCACGCGCAAGTCACGCGCAATCAGTTGCTCGGCAATGTAGTGTGCGGTCAGCTCGCCTTCGTTGGTGAAATGCGTCGCCAATATCACTTCCTGCACCACACCATCACACGCACGCTCCAGCAATTTGTCCATCGCAATGGCTTTCGGCCCCAGCCCTTCCAGCGGATTCAGATTACCCGAGAGCACAAAATACAAACCACTATACGTCATGGTTTGCTCAATCAGCAGTTGATCCATTGGCGACTGCACCACACAAAGCAACTCACGATTGCGTTTCGGATTCGCGCAGGTGGCACACACCACATCGTCCGACAAGGTGTGGCAACGCTCACAATGACGCAAATGCGCCAGTGCATCGATAATCGCCTCGGCCAACTGCTGTGCGCCCTCACGCTCGTGTTGCAGCAAGGTGAATGCGAGACGCTGCGCGGATTTATTACCCACACCGGGCAGCACGCGCAACGATTCGATTAAATATTGGATACGGTCTTTTTTCTCAGTCATACATCATTATTTTTCAATTGAGCCACTTGCCCCGACAAATACGTCCAGACCAATTGCGCAGCGGCGTTGCTGGTTAACTCAGCGTGATCGTACGGCGGCGCCACCTCGACGCAATCCATCCCCACCCAGTTCAAATCAGCGGTGGCCTCAAGCAAAGTGAATACCTGATTGGTGGTCAAACCCGCCACTTCAGGCGTGCCTGTACCGGGCGCGAATGCGGGATCAAGGCAATCAATATCCAGTGTCAGATAAACAGGCAAGCCTTTTGCAGACAAACGCTCGCGTATCGTCTCAATAACCTCAGCCAATTGCCCTTCAGATTCCAAACCACGCAAATCACGCGCGGTAAAAATCACGCCACCTTGATCGCGCACATATTCACGCGACTCGCGCACACCCGCCGAACGGATGCCCACTTGTACAAAGCATTCGGGATCCACCAGCCCTTCTTGGATCGCTTCGTACACCCAAGTGCCATGACCCGATGGTTCGCCAAAATGATCTTCCCATGTATCGCAATGCGCATCGAAATGCAGCACAGCCAACGGTTGTCCCGCCCAGTCACGATAGGCACGCAGCAGCGCCAGGGTTATCGAATGATCGCCCCCCAACCAACACATATGATACTGCGCCAACATCGCTGGAATTTGCTCGGCCAAACTGGCGCGCATGGCGGTCAAATCGGTATTCGGCGTCGCCAAATCACCTAAGTCATAGATAAAATCATAGGGAGATACATCGAAATACGGATGAATCCCGTCACACAGCATTTGACTCGCAGCACGAATGGCCGCCGGCGCAAAGCGCGCGCCGGGGCGATTGGTCACCGCGCCGTCATAGGGTATGCCCGCGATGGCGAAAGGCTTTTGCGCCGTATCATTGGGCACGCTCAGAAAATAATTTTGGCTCAAATAAGCGAATCCATGCTTCATGCCTCATCCTTATTAGAAAAATCTGTTCTTAACAATAAACCACTCTTTTTGCCAACGAGTCAACCCTTCTTGAGTATGATGCCTTTATTCATTCGTTAATCACCCATAAGGAGGAAATATGCGTTTGAACACTCGATCAATTTTCAGCATGATGGCAACCATTGCCGTATTATCCGCATGTGCAAATGTCGCGCCGGGTCACCCAGCAGGCGGTCAAGCTGGCGGTGCCGTCAGCCCATCCAAACTGCAAGGCAGCGAATGGGTCATCTACAGCGTGAATGGCAAAGCGGTGGATACCGCGACCCGCCCAACGTTGCAATTCAAAGCATCGCAACTGTCCGGCCAGGCTTGGTGCAATTCATACTTCGCGGATTATACCGTTAATGGCCCGTCCATGAGCGTGAAACAAATCGGTTCGACCCGCATGGGCTGTGATAAGGCGGTATTGGATCGCGACGCCACTTTCTTCAAACAATTGGCAGCGACACAAATGTGGAATATCGACCAATCCGGCACGCTGACTTTGGCAGGCGGCGCAGGCTCGATTGTCGCCAAACGTAAATAAAGTGGATGTTTCGCTGATCAAAAATGGCTCGTGTTATCACGAGCCTTTTTTTGCACAATGCGTCTGTTAAACATAAAACAGGAGACGCATATGCATAACCCCCGAGCCATCTCACGCGAACACATCCGCGCCCTCATCGAACGCGAATCCGCCACATTCCTCGCCCAACACCCGAAATCCCAAGAGCTGGCACAGCAAACCCAACAAAACTTCCTGTTCGGCGTGCCCCTGCACTGGATGGCTGATTGGAGCACGCCGGTGCCGTTGTTCGTTGAGCACGCGCAAGGCGCAGAATTCACCTGCGTGGATGGATACCCATACATTGATTTTTGTCTGGGGGACACCGGCGCGATGTTCGGTCACAGCGCCCCTGCCATTGCCCAAACCCTGCGCGACTACGCCGATCAGGGCTACACCGCCATGCTACCCACCGCGAATGCCGCCAAAGCCGGCGCTGCTCTGAGCGAACGCTTCGGACTGCCCTACTGGCAGCTCGCAACCACCGCTACCGACGCCAACCGTTTTGCCCTGCGTTGGGCGCGTGCCATTACGGGGCGTCAAAAGCTACTGGTATTCAACGGCTGCTATCACGGTACGATCGACGACGTATTTGTCGATTTGGATGCGAACGATGCCGACGCGCCGCCCACCATGCGCGCCAGCTTGCTGGGGCAAGTGTACGATCTGACTCAGTTCACCGACGTGGTCGAATTCAACGACATTGAGGCGGTCAAAGCGAAACTATCCAGCGGTGAATTCGCCTGCGTACTCACCGAACCGGCACTGACCAACTGCGGCATGGTATTGCCACAGCCGGATTTTCTACGCGAACTGCGTCAAGCGTGTAACAACACCGATACGCTGTTAATTTTTGACGAAACGCACACCATCAGCGCCGGCTACGCAGGCTACACCGGTATTTGCCGTGAGCAAGACGGATTCTTACCCGACATGATTATTGCCGGCAAAGCCATCGCTGGCGGCATTCCATGCGCTGTGTACGGCATGAGCGCCGAAGTCGCACAGCGCGCCCGCGCCGCGAAAGAATCCGCCCCCGCCGGCCATTCCGGCATTGGTACCACGCTCTCGGGCAATATGCTGACCATGGCACTGCTCGCGGCGAATCTGACCGAAGTTGCCACACAACCCGCATTTGACACCATGATCGCACGCCAAACCCAGCTCGCTACCGGCATGCAAAGCGTTATTGCCAAATACCATCTGCCGTGGAGCGTTACCCAGCTCGGCGCGCGCAGTGAATTCCAATTCTGCGCTCAAACACCGAAAAACGGCTCCGAAGCCGAACGCGCGATGGACGATGAGCTCGAACGCGCCGTGCATCTCTACCTGCTCAACCGAGGCATCATGATCACGCCGTTCCACAACATG
>CAYPYQ010000141.1:0-1342 GCA_964414735.1 uncultured Hydromonas sp. | reverse complement strand
GCTGTACAACAAACCACCCAACAAAATCAGCAAAATAGCACTGTACAACAGCACCCGCGGACGAACCGCACGTTTGAGTAACTGATCTTTGGTGAATTTATTTTTCACGCCATTTTCAGTATCATAGCGTACCAAACCGCGCGCATAGCCCATTTTGTCCATGATCTCATTACAACCGTCAATACATGCACCGCAACCGATACACTCATATTGCAAGCCATTGCGAATATCAATCCCCGTTGGACAAACATCCACGCACACCCCACAGTCGATACAGTCGCCTTTGCCCACTGTTTTCGGGTCAACGCCTTTTTTACGCGGACCGCGCGATTCGCCACGCTCAGCATCATAAGTTACAATCAGAGTATCCGGATCAAACATCACGCCTTGGAAGCGGGCATACGGACACATGTATTTACACACTTGCTCACGCATAAAGCCTGCAAACAAGTACATCATGAAGGCATAGAAACAAATCCAGAAGATTTGCGCGCCACTGGTTTCGCGATTCATAATTTCACGAATCAACTGCATACCATTATTTGAGCCTTGCGCACCGGTAAAATAAGCCACCAAAGTGAAACTTGCTGCCAAAGAAAAAGCAATCCACAAGCCATGCTTGAGAGTTTTTTTCACGACCTTGGCAAAAGTCCACGATCCTTTGTGCAAACGCAATTGTGCGGCACGATTTCCCTCAATCTTGCGTTCAATCCACATGAAAATCTCGGTATATACCGTTTGCGGGCAGGTGTAGCCACACCACAAACGCCCCGCCACCGCAGTGAATAGAAATAACGCCAACGCACAGATAATCAGCACAATGGTCATGTAGACCACATCGGTCGGAGAAAACGTCCAGCCGAAAATATAAAAGAATCGCTTCTGCAAATCGAACCAAACCGCCGGACGGTCGTTCCATTTGAGCCATGGCGTCACGAAATACAATAATTGCGTTAACCAAACAAATAACCAACGTAGATTATTGAATTTGCCCGTGACTTCGCGCACAAAAATCTTTTTGTGTGCCGCGAATAATCCTTGCCCATCCTTTTGGTTTTTCGATCCAACCACAGCATCCGCTTTACGCTGTGACGAGCCATGTTGAGCAGGCGCATCACCGTCCTCAACCTTCGCATAAAATATCGGTCGATTCATAACTTCCTCATTTATCTATAGTCCTAAATTCTTTTTGGTAATTTAATTATTACTCTTACAATTATTTCATTCAATACTGAAATCATACACTAAAAAGAAGCGCACAGTCTATCACTGCGCGCTCCCCAAAGCCTTTATGGGAGTTGCTGTCCCACGACTACAACAATGGCTGACAACAACTTCATTC
>CAYPYQ010000140.1:0-3717 GCA_964414735.1 uncultured Hydromonas sp. | reverse complement strand
GCATTGAAAATTTTGTGACGGCAGTGCTCAGAGTTCGCCTGCGCGAACATCATCAACTCGACATCGGTCGGATCGCGCTGTGCTTTTTGGTACGCATCCACCAGATAATCCATTTCATCGTCCGACAGCGCCAAGCCCAGCTCGATATTCGCCTCAGCCAATGCTGATTTACCGTTTTTCAATAGAGGAATCGTTTGCAACGGCTGATTCGGCAATTCGAGGAACAACTCATGCCCATCGTATTCACCCACGAACCACGACTCGGTCATGCGGTCGTGCATCTCGGCCGCAATCTGCGCCAAATCATCTTCGGATAATGATTTTTTGCCGCCCAGCAGACCTTTATTCAGCACCAAGCCATACTCAATCCCACGCTCGATACGGCGAATATGGGTCAGCCCCGCATTGTGCGCGATATCCGTTGCCTTACTCGCCCACGGCGAAATCGTACCAATGCGCGGCACGACGGTCATCGTCACCTCATCAAAGGTATTGCTCTGGTGCTCCTCACCATAGGCCAGCAAGCCATTCAAAATAGCTAAATCCTGTTCAGATAAAGTCGCATCCGACCAAACATAATGCACGAAACGCGATTGCACGCCCTGTACATTCGGGTGATGCGACGTGATTTTATTCAACAGATTGGAAACACGAAAATCAGACAAAGCACGCGAGCCGTGCAGCAGTGTAATCACAGACATGTTATTCCTAAGAAATACGGTGAAAGATCAATTTGAATAGCCGCTATTATACTTTTTGTCAGGAAACCACGCCCCGCTTTTTCACAAACAAGGATTCAATAGGAATCATCACATGATGCACCATTACCAACAAAATTAAACCAAGGTAATATTAAATTTATCTACAATTGAAAGAAGTTAATATATAATAAACACAATTTCAACATAAATAAAAGAAGTTAAATACATTAATTTTAATTACTTTTTGTCATTAAAATCAATAAGTTACCGCAACACCACCTCCTCAAATTCTTCACTATTTTGAGCAGGATTTGATGGTGTCTTGTTTGAAATTTCCTCGATATTGACTTTTCCACTTGAAAAGAATTGGCAACGTACATGATCTGCCTCTTCTTTAGAGTTCCACTTTCAGGAGACACAGCTATGAGCAAGAAAATTACCGCCGTATTGGCATTAAGCACCCTCAGCTTGGCATTGAGCCAAGTTGCATTTGCATCCGGCTACCACTTTGGTACGCAATCGGTCAGCGCACAATCAACAGCGAATTCGTCTACAGCCGAAGCCGCCGATCCATCCACTATCTTTTACAATCCGGCGGGTTTGACCTATCTGGAGGGCACACAAGTCAGCGGCTCATTGGATTTAGTCGTGCCGAGTGTTCGCTATAAAAATGCGGTGGCTTACTATCCAAGTGGCAGCTCTAAAACCGTTTCAGGCCAAACCAGCGGTAAAATCACAGAGAACCTCATCGCTGTGCCTCACCTATATGCCTCTCACAAAATCAATGATCGCTGGATCGCTGGCTTAGGCATCTACGTACCGTTCGCCTCTGCGACCGAATATGACACCACCTCCGTTCTGCGTTACAACGTCAACAAAACCAAACTCACTTCAATCGACATCAATCCGGCAATCGCCTACAAACTGAATGACAAACACTCTATCGGTGTCGGCGTGATTGCCCAATATACCAAAGCCGAATTGCGCCAATTTTCCAACTGGGGCGCGTTTCTGGGTAAAAACGGCGCACTGGATGGTATGGCCAATGTCAGCGGTGACGACTGGGGTATTGGCTACAACTTAGGCTGGCTGTGGGATGTCAACGATAAAGTGCGCGTGGGTGCGAGCTACCGTTCACAAATCCGCCATACCCTCAAAGGCGATGCCGAATGGTCGTTCGCCGACACGGTCAGCAGCGCCGCTGCAGCTGCATACGGCCCAACCGTGCGTAGCATGGGCTATGTTGCCAAAGAAGGAGCAAAAGTAGACATCGTAACCCCAGCCTCACTATCCGTACACGGCATGTGGAAAGCGTCACCAAAATGGAATATATTTGGTGATGTGACTTGGACAGAACACTCGAAATTTAACAATCTGAACATCGTATTTGACAACTACAAAGTCGTAGCCAACGCCGTTTCCGGCGGCGCTACCAAGTCCAACACCACCACCCTCAAACCAAACTGGCGCGATACCTATAAATTCGCTCTGGGTGCCAGCTACCAAGTCAGCAAACCCTGGCAAGTGCGCTTCGGTCTCGCCTACGACCAATCCCCGGTGCGCAGCGCCGATGATCGTCTGAGCACCATGCCGGACAATGACCGCATTTGGCTATCGGCCGGTGTGAAATATGACCTGAACAAAAACAGTTCATTAGACGTGGCGTACAGTTACATCATCATCAAAAATTCATCGGCGAATGTCAATGGTTGGTGTGGCAGCAGCTCGGCTTCCGGTTCATCCGCAACCAACTGCGTATCCAGCCGCACATACGGTTCAGCTGATTACAACAGTAAGGCACAGATTTTGGGGGTATCTTATACCTATCGTTTCTGAGCAATTACGGCATCACAAACCAACAAAGGGCACATTCGTGCCCTTTGATTGTTTTCAATGCCATTCGTGACAAGACAAAGTGATAAAATCCCTCCGTTCTCGAATTGGTAAAAAACTTGCCATCAACAATGCAGCATCATCGCTAAGCCCCTTTCCGAAAGAGTTAATCATGAGCTCTCTTTTCACTCACATGCCGGCCTCCCTACATTTAATTTTACTTTTTGCGGCTGGCATTTGGGCGGGAATGCAAAACTCCTTGGCGGGCGGTGGTTCGTTTATTACTTTACCTACCCTGATATTAACGGGTATGACACCGTTAGCAGCCAACATTACCTCAACCGTTGCGCTATTTCCCGGACAAGTAACCTCGGGATTCGCGGGGCGCTCCTTAGTCTCCGGTGCCAAAGGATTATCTTTTAAAGCATTATTTGGCCTGAGCTTGATCGGCGGTATTCTGGGCGGACTATTGTTACTCAATACCCCATCGAGTATTTTTGCGCGACTGGTTCCGTGGCTGGTATTGTTTGCAACAACGGTATTTACCTGGGGCAGTTTTTTCCGTAAAGAAAACGATAACAATGGCTTCCACTTGGGTATGACCGGCGCCGCCATTGCACAATTATTGATTTCTATTTATGGCGGCTACTTTGGCGGTGGCATTGGTTTTCTCATGATGGCGGCATTAACGATGGCCGGCTTATCCACGCGCAATGCCGGCGCCACGAAAAATGCTTTGGCAGGTGTTATGAATGCGTCAGCAGTCGCCCTGTTTATTTTTTCAAAAGACTTACACTGGCTGCAAGCCATCATTCTTGGCGCGGGGGCGATTCTGGGTGGGCTGCTTGGCGCATGGGCGCTGCACCGTGTCAATGAAAAAATCTTACGTATCGTCATTATTTGCATTGGTATCGCACTGACCATCGGACTTTTTTTGCGACCGGTATAAATATCAAGCGAACTACCTCACCACAAGAGATGTTCCGTGTATGGGCTGAGCCAATCCATACTCGTTCCAATTGACTGCTTGGACTCCATTTTATTTAACGAAACCGACTCACATTTTTGAAAATGACAAAATGACTGGAGCGCATTCTCAAACGCCGCTATAACTGAATCCTCATCAAACCGATGCTGTTCAAAATACAGTGATTTAATCTCTAAACGCCGCTCTTTCCGATGT
>CAYPYQ010000139.1:0-4337 GCA_964414735.1 uncultured Hydromonas sp. | reverse complement strand
GCAACGCCCGCTTTTTCTTCGTCGAGTTCTGCCAAAGTAGCATCCATTTTGCTACGTGAGAATTCGTCGATTTCCAGACCTTGAACAATGGTGTATTTACCATTTTCGCAAGTCACTGGGAAGCCGTACATGGTGTCTTCAGGAATGCCGTAGTCGCCTTTAGAAGGAACGCCCATGGTCACCCATTTGCCGTTGGTGCCCAGTACCCAGTCATGGATGTGGTCAATTGCCGCATTGGCAGCAGAGGCTGCTGATGACAGACCGCGTGCTTCGATGATCGCTGCGCCGCGTTTGCCCACGGTTGGGATGAAGGTTTCACGAGTCCATGCTTGATCGTTGATCAATGCGTCCACTTTGTCCGCGCCGATGGTGGCGAAGCGGGTGTCAGGGTACATGGTTGGGCTGTGGTTGCCCCAAACGATCAGGTTTTCGATTGAGTCGATGGCTTTACCGGTTTTGGCGGCCAATTGGCTCAACGCACGGTTGTGATCCAGACGCAACATGGCGGTGAAGTTTTCAGCCGGCAGATCTGGAGCGGATTTCATAGCAATGTAGGCGTTGGTGTTCGCTGGGTTGCCGACAACCAATACTTTAACATCACGTTTGGCATTGTCATTCAGTGCTTTACCTTGAACGGTGAAGATTGCGCCGTTGGCTTCGAGCAGGTCTTTACGTTCCATGCCTTTAGAGCGTGGGCGTGCGCCAACCAAAATAGCAACATCTGCGTCTTTGAACGCGACATTTGGATCGTCAGAGATTACAACGCCCGCCAACAATGGGAACGCACAATCTTCCAACTCCATAACGACGCCTTGAACGGCTGGCAAAGCTGGGGTGATGTCGAGCAATTGCAAGATCACCGGTTGATCTTTACCCAACATATCGCCGTTGGCGATACGGAACAACAATGAATAACAAATCTGACCAGCTGCGCCGGTCACTGCAACACGCATAGGAGCTTTTGCCATGATGACATCCTTCTATATAAAGTGAGTGAAAATCAGTTAAAAATAAAGTTTCCTGTTTTCCGTCGTTCTTTTTTTGAAAAGACCGACTACCGGCAGAAAACCAGTCAAACTTTGTGTCATTATAAACCCGCAGCAGGATGTTTTTCGGAAATATTTCCACATCACATGGAGCTGATGCTGAGGTTTGTATCGTTGTTATCAGCTTTTGCGAGTGTAAAGAAGTATGGCGCAAAGGTCAATAGGTCTTATCTCTTATATAAGATAACGAACCCGTAGACATCCGCATGGGTTTGGGGCATAATTGAGCCGATGTAAATGTTGAGAGATTTTGGATGTCTGCTCGTGTGTGGTGCAAAAGTGGTGCAAAAATGTGTTACAAACAGGCGGGTGTCACTCCGAATCTGATGAGAAATTTACTCAACAATGATGTTAAAACTTATAAAAAGAGTCATTCGAGACAGTTGGCGTGACGATTATTGACACACAAAACAACCCATTTAGGACAACCGTATGGCAAATGGAGAAGCCGTTACAGACAGCTCACCCGTATTTAGTCCGCTGTACCAGCAGATCAAAGCGCTGTTGTTACAAAGTCTGGAGCAGGGTGAATGGAATGCAGGGGAGATGATTCCGTCGGAAGTGGATTTGGCGCTGCGTTATAAAGTGAGCCAAGGCACGGTGCGTAAAGCAATCGACGAATTGACTGCTGAAAATTTATTGGTACGCCGTCAGGGGCGCGGTACGTTTGTCGCGACGCACCAGGAGCCGGTGAATCGCTTTCGTTTTTTGCGAATGCAGAAAAATGATGGCGAGGCATTTGATACCTACTCCCGCGTTTTATCGGTCAAGATGGTGGTTCCTCCGGCTGAGGTGCGTGAGCGTTTGCAGATGAAGCCGAATCAGCAGGCGACGGTGATTAGCCGCTTGCTGTCCTTTGGTGATGAGCCGGCGGTGTTTGAGCATATTTGGTTGCCCAAGGAGATTTTTCCAGATGTGACCATGGAAAAATTGGTGAACTACAAGGGCGGTTTGTATGGCTGGTTTGAGGCTGAATACAATGTGCGTATGATCCGAGCGGTAGAACGCTTATCCGCACATTTGGCCGCAGGTGAGGTGGCCGAGCGGTTGGCGGTGGCTCCGGATTCGGCTCTGTTATATATTGAACGTGTTTCGTATACTTATGCGGAACAACCGGTGGAAGTGCGGCTGGGGTGGTACAACACACGGCTGTATCACTACCGCAATGAGCTGATTTGACGCAGTCTGCATCATGTCGGTTCGATGAAAAATGTGGGTATTGAAACCGTATGATGCAGGAGGCTGTATGAGTAAGAATAAATTATCTCGGATCATCCGAATCGTGATTGGGGTGGTTTTGATTGGTTTGACACTCACACATCAGATCGGTGGGTGGGGTTGGTTGGGTGTATTACCGTTGGTTTCCGGTTTGTTGGGCATTTGCCCTGCGTGCAGCTTAGGCGGCTGCGCAGCGGGCGATCATCAATGCTCGATGAAAAAGTAGTTTTCGGTGATATTTTTTCGGTTTTCTTTTTCTTTTTTATTAACTTGAGCGAGGTCTGTTATGGGTCAAACACCACAAAAAGCCCAGCGTCCGGAATTTCGCAATATCCATGTCTCGGATTTGCGCAATTACCGTTTGCCGCTGGCAGGTAAACTCTCGATTTTGCATCGTGTCAGCGGTTTGGCGATGTTCTTAGCTTTGCCGTTCGTGCTGGCGCTGGTGACGTCTATGTTCACCACAGCGGAGAAATTCGCAGGTGCCATGAGTGTTTTGGGCAATCCTTTGGTGAAATTGATTGCTTTGGGTTTAGTGTGGGCGATCATGCACCATGCGGTTGCAGGCGTTCGTTATTTGTTGTTGGATGCGCACGTGAAGGTTTCTAAAGAAGGCGGCCATCAAACAGCCATCGTTGTCTTCGCCGTGAGCTTGATTTTGACTGCACTCGTTGCGGTTAAAATGTTCATCTAAAATCTACAGGAGTCATTATGAATAATATTAAAGCAGGAACGGCTCGTGTGACTACCGGCGCGCATTACGGCTGGAAAGACTGGCTCGCGCAGCGCCTCACCGGCATCGTCATCTTGGTCTGGGTGGCGGCAGTATTGATTCGTTTCTTGGTCGCGTCTGACCTGTCGTTTGCTGGCTGGCATGGCTTCATGGGCGGCGCAGTGATGAAAACCTTGACCGTATTCACGATCTTGGCCGTGGCATACCACGCATGGATCGGTGTGCGCGATATTTGGATGGACTATGTCAAATCTGCTTATGTGCGTTTGGCATTGCACGTGTTCACGATTTTCTGGTTGCTGGGTTGTGTGGTATACAGCTTGGCCGCGGTATTGGCGATTTAAGGAATAACAATGGCACTTTTAACAAAAAAATATGATGTGGTGGTAGTCGGTGCAGGCGGCTCAGGTTTGCGTGCTGCGCTTCAGCTCTCTGAAGCGGGCTTGTCAGTGGCAGTATTGACCAAAGTATTCCCAACGCGTTCTCATACCGTAGCGGCACAAGGCGGTATCGGTGCGTCTTTGGGTAACATGGCTGAGGATAACTGGCACTATCACTTTTACGACACCGTCAAAGGTTCCGACTGGCTCGGCGACCAAGATGCGATTGAATTCATGTGCCGTCAGGCGGCGAACAATGTATACGAGTTGGAACACTTCGGTATGCCGTTCGACCGTAACCCAGACGGTACCATTTATCAACGTCCGTTCGGCGGTCACTCGGCGAACTACGGTGAAAAACCCGTACCGCGCGCATGTGCGGCGGCGGATCGTACCGGTCACGCTTTGTTGCACACTTTGTACCAACGCAACGTTCGTGCGCACACGCAATTCTTCGTTGAATGGATGGCGTTGGACTTGATCCGTGACCAAGACGGCGACGTACTCGGCGTGACTGCGTTGGAAATGGAAACCGGCAACGTGATGAACTTGCAAGCGAAAGTCACCCTGTTCGCCACCGGCGGTGCGGGTCGTATTTTCGCCGCATCGACCAATGCGTTTATCAACACCGGTGACGGCTTGGGTATGGCGGCGCGTGCTGGCATTCCTTTGCAAGACATGGAATTCTGGCAATTCCACCCGACCGGTGTAGCGGGCGCGGGTGTGTTGATTACCGAAGGCGTGCGCGGTGAAGGCGGCATCTTGCGTAATGCCAACGGCGAACGTTTCATGGAACGCTATGCGCCGACGCTAAAAGACTTGGCACCGCGTGACTTCGTATCACGCTCTATGGACCAAGAGATTAAAGAAGGCCGTGGCGTGGGTCCAAACAAAGATCACGTATTGCTCGACGTAACGCATATTGGTAAAGAAACCATTATGAAACGTCTGCCGTCGATC
>CAYPYQ010000138.1:0-3456 GCA_964414735.1 uncultured Hydromonas sp. | reverse complement strand
TGGTCGGGCGTGTTTTGGGAGGATGTGAAAAATAAAAACGTTGCGGCGTTTATCCCCGGCCTGATTTGGTTTGCCAAGCTGGCCTTCGCAGGAATTTTGGTCGGCGTGTATCGCATCTTTTTCAGCCAGTTACTACAAATTCGCTGGCGCACATGGCTCACCGAGCAGTTCAGTGAGCGCTATTTTTCACAAAATCGTTTTTATCATCTGGAGCAAATTCACGGTCAGGACAACCCCGATCAACGAATTGCCGAGGATTTAAACCGCCTGACCGATATGGCGATCGGGCTGTTTTTTGGTTTTTATTTGGCCTCGTTGTCGGTGTATGAATACTCCAAAGCCATGCTTAAACTGTCTGGCGATTTGGATACCACCGTATTCGGCCATGCGATTCACATTCCCGACTATATGTTTTGGGCGGTGATTGTCTACACCATCATCGGCTCGGTGGCGATTCACTTTATCGGTCGCCGATTGGTGAAAATCAATGTACTGCGCGAACGCTACAACGCTGATTTTCGTTACCACCTGATTCGTGCGCGCGAGTACGCGGAGGGCATCAGCTTTTTGCAAGGCGATGCGCATCACCTGCGTGGCGCGCGTCATTTTTTCACCATCATCCGCGCCAACTGGTATCACTATATGTACCGCATTAAGGCGCTGGGTTTTTCTCAAAATATTTACGGACAAATTGGGATTATTTTCCCGGTGATTGTTGCCGTGCCACGCTATTTTTCGGGGCAAATCACTTTTGGCGCGATCATGCAGGTGCTGCGCGCCTTTGGCGAGCTGCGCGAGGCACTCAGTTGGTTCATTGATAATTACAGTACTTGGGCGGAATTACGCGGCTCCAGCACGCGGATTTTCAATCTGGATAAAGATTTAAATCGAGTGGATCAACTGCACGCCCAGTCGAATCTGCACGTCGCGGTGAACAATGTCGGCGGCGTGGCGCTGACCCACGCGACGCTGGCGCGCCCGCAAAAGACCGAAGACGGACGTTTGAGTGAACTGCCGCAGGTGGTTGATCTGGACTGGCAAATCACTCAGGGCGAGCGTTGGCTCGTGACCGGCGCATCCGGCTCGGGCAAAAGCACGATTTTGCGAGCGGTTGCGCATCTGTGGCCGTTTGGCCAAGGCCATATCGATGTGCCGAGCAAAGGCAAAATGCTGTTCCTGCCACAAAAACCCTATATGCCAATCGGCTCATTGCGCGAGGCGCTGTCCTATCCCGATGCGCCGGAGCGGTTCAATGACGCGGCGTATGAAACCGCGCTGGAAATGGCGCAGTTATCGCATTTGGCTGGGCGGCTGGATGAGCACAATAACTGGTCGTGGCTGCTCTCCGGCGGCGAACAGCAGCGTTTATCGTTTGCCCGACTGTTTTTGCAACGGCCGCAATACGTCTTTTTGGACGAAGCCACCAGCGCACTGGACGAGGAAAACGAGAAAACACTGTACCAAACCATGCTGGCATTTTTGCCCGATATGACGCTGGTCAGCGTGTCGCACCACCCGCAGTTGACGCAGTTCCACCACAAACGTTTGCATTTGGAAAAAGACGGGGCGGGTAGCTTTAAACCGATTCAGTCTGTGATTTGATGGTGAGATGAAGAAAGTATTGCTGTTCACATTGCTCGCGCCACCCTTAGGGACTTTGATTTTCTTGGGTTTTTTGCTTGGAGTGTCTTTTTTCAATCAGCCAGGATTGTCATCTGTTGAGTTGTTTGCATTGATGCTGCTTTCGCTGCCTGTGTTTGCTATTGGTGGTTATGTCTTGGCGATTGTGCCTGCACTGATTGTTGGCATATTTGCCAGTGTGTTGCGCTTCAAAAAGCCGATGGTTAACTATGTGTTACTGATTGGTTTCAGCGCCTTTGCCAGTTATCTTTGGTTCTTGGTCAATCCGTTGGCTGATGAAAAAATGACGCTAAGCGTTGTGAGTATGGATGTTCTCATTGCGATAATGACGACAGCGATTCTCGGTTATTTTTCAGTATTTAAGATGAAGTAAAAGCCTGTTTATCAGACGATTCAATTTTGTGGACGATTTGTTTTATGCAATACACCGGTTTACGTGACTTCATGACCCAACTCGAAAAAATGGGTGAACTCAAACGCATCCACCAGCCGATTTCACCGGTGCTGGAGATGACCGAGATTGGCGACCGCACCTTGCGCAAGGGCGGGCCGGCGCTGCTCTATGAAAACGTCGTGCATGAAGGCAAAAAATACGACTACCCCGTTTTGGCGAATTTATTCGGCACGCCGCGTCGTGTTGCACTCGGCATGGGTGCGCAGGATGTGAGCGAGCTGCGCGCGATTGGTCAACTGCTGTCGAATTTGAAAGAGCCGCAACCGCCCGCAGGGCTGAAAGAAATCGGCAAGCTGGGTGAAATGGCCAAAGCGGTTTGGGACATGCGGCCAAAAATGGAAAAACATGCGGCGGTGCATGAAATCATCCTCGAAGGTGACGACGTCGATCTGACACAACTGCCGATCCAGCACTGCTGGCCGGGTGACATCGCGCCGCTGCTGTCGTGGGGCTTGGTCGTGACCAAAGGGCCGCATAAAGCTCGGCAAAACCTCGGTATTTATCGCCAACAAGTACTCGGGCGCAATAAACTCATCATGCGCTGGCTCGCGCATCGCGGTGGCGCGCTCGATTTTCGCGATCATTGTCTCGCGCATCCGAATACGCCGTTCCCGATCAGCGTTGTGCTCGGCTGTGACCCTGCGACCATACTCGGTGCGGTCACACCTGTGCCTGACACATTGAGCGAGTATCAATTCGCCGGACTGCTGCGCCACGGCCGTACGGTTTTGACGAAATGTATCGGTAATGATTTGACCGTCCCCGCGAATGCCGAAATCGTACTCGAAGGTGTTTTGCACCCGAACGAAACCGCGCTCGAAGGGCCGTTTGGCGATCATACCGGTTACTACAACGAGCAGGAAACTTTCCCTGTGTTTACCGTTGAGCGCATCACCATGCGCAAAAATCCGATTTACCACAGCACCTACACCGGCAAACCGCCGGATGAGCCAGCTGTGCTTGGTGTGGCGCTCAACGAAGTGTTTGTGCCGCTGCTGCAAAAACAATTTCCCGAAATCGTCGATTTCTACCTACCGCCGGAAGGCTGCTCGTACCGCATGGCGATCGTGTCGATCAAAAAACAATACGCCGGTCACGCCAAGCGCGTGATGTTCGGCGTGTGGTCGTTCCTGCGCCAATTCATGTATACCAAATACATTATTGTGGTTGATGACGACATCAACACACGCGACTGGAATGAAGTCATCTGGGCGATCACCACGCGCATGGATCCGACGCGCGACACCACGCTGGTGGACAACACACCGATTGACTACCTCGATTTCGCCTCTCCTGTGTCGGGACTCGGCTCAAAAATGGGCTTGGACGCGACCAATAAATGGCCGGGCGAAACCACGCGC
>CAYPYQ010000137.1:0-6839 GCA_964414735.1 uncultured Hydromonas sp. | reverse complement strand
GCGGCTTCGGTGATGCTGGCGACTTCGGTTTTTTTACCGGCCAGATCGGCGATTTCGTCAATACATTCGATGTTGATGAGGGTGGAGTCCATGTCCATCGCGAGGATTTTGAAATCCGCCCATGTGACATCGCGCTCCAGACAGGCAACATCAATGTGCTGAGTATGCGCGTGCTCGGTCAGTATGCGTTTTTGTGCTTCGGTGAAGAGGGTGTGGCGCACAACCCAAGCGCGCTCGTTGATGCGTTCGGCTTGACCGGGAAATGGCGCGAGTAGGGCTTGGGCGGTGGTGTCGGTGATACTGTGGGTGTGCTGGATAACGATTTTCATGAATGAGATGCAGGCGCTATGAATCAGTAAACCGATAGGATATTAATATTTGTCCTCAAGTTCAAGCTCTTGCAACACGGTGGTGGCGATTTCTTCAATGGATTTGTGCGTGGTGGACAGCCATTTGACGTTGTGACGGCGCAGCAGGCGCTCGGCTTCGCTGACTTCGTAACGGCAGTTTTCGATGGAGGCGTATTTGCTGCCTGCTCGTCGTTCATTGCGAATTTCTGACAGGCGTTGCGCTTCAATCGTCAAACCAAACATTTTATGATGAAAACCATCTAGCCCGCTGGGTAAACGGTTGCGTTCAAAATCATCGGGAATCAACGGGTAATTCGCTGCCTTGATACCATGTTGCATCGCCAGATACAGGCTGGTCGGGGTTTTGCCGCAGCGCGACACACCAACCAAGATCACATCGGCCGAAGCCAGATTGTGGTTGGTTTGTCCGTCATCGTGCATCAGCGTGTAGTTAATCGCTTCAATCCGTTCGCGGTAGCGGTCTGAGTCTGCATTGTGATGGGTGTTGTTGATGGTGTGGTTGGATTTGATGCGCAGCTCATTTTCCAAAGGGCCAATAAACGTGTCAAATAGGTCGATCATAAAACCCTTGGCATTGGTTTTGACAAAATCGCTCAGCTCTTGGTCCACCAGCGTTGTGAAAATCAGGGGTGGTTGACTGCGGCGTTTGGACAGATCGGCAATTTTTTGTACCGCTGTGTAGGCCTTGTCCATATTGTCGACGAAGGGAATACGGTGCGTTTTGGTTGTGATATCAAACTGTGCCAAGAGTGACTGTGCAAAGGTCTCGGCGGTAATCCCCGTGCCGTCGGAGACAACGATTAAGTCACGATCGTAATTGTTATCCATGTTGAGTTTTCCTTAGGAGTTGGCGTAATATATATGATTGTGATTGTACCTATAAACTCATACGTACTGGGTATTTTACGATACTGAAACAGTATATTAAATATTGCCAAAAGGGTTTACCATTGGGTTAAAATGCGCCGATCCCGAATATTAATTCGGGTAGTGGGGTGTTTTATTCGCCGATTTTTGAGTGAAAGGCGAGAGAGAAGTTAAATGAAGTTATCGCGGCAAAGAGGGATACTTGATTTAACTTTTTTCTTTTTGGAGACTTACCATGCAAACCATTAACGTTCAACCGTTTGAACAACTACGCAACACCGATGTCGAATCGGTCGGCGGTAAAAACGCCTCGCTCGGGGAGATGATCTCTCAGCTTTCGGGAGCGGGCGTACGTGTACCGACGGGCTTTGCCACCACGGCACAAGCGTTTCGTGACTTTTTGCAACACAATAACCTGACCCAGCGCATCGCCGATCGCCTGAATGGTCTGAATGTCGAGGACGTTAAAGCCCTCGCGCAAGCAGGTGACGAAATTCGCTCATGGGTGGTGAATGCACCGTTCCAACCACAATTGGAAGCCGACATCCGCGCCCAATTTGCCGAATTGACCAAAAATGATGCGGCGGGTCTGTCATTCGCTGTGCGCTCATCCGCGACGGCAGAGGACTTGCCGGACGCATCATTCGCCGGTCAGCAAGAAAGCTACCTGAACGTATCGGGTATCGAAGACGTACTGGATAAAATCAAACACGTATTTGCCTCGCTCTACAATGATCGCGCGATTGCCTATCGCGTACACAAAGGCTTTACCCACGCCGAAGTGGCCTTGTCAGCGGGCGTACAGCGCATGGTGCGCTCGGATTTGGCCGCATCGGGGGTCATGTTCACCATGGACACCGAGTCGGGCTTTGACCAAGTCGTATTCATCACTGCCAGTTACGGTCTGGGTGAAACGGTGGTGCAGGGCGCGGTCAATCCGGACGAATTTTACGCATTCAAACCAACTTTGGCTCAAGGCAAACCAGCGATCATCCGCCGCTCCATGGGCTCGAAACTGATCAAAATGGAATTCACCCAGCCGGGCGAAGAAGGTCGTGTGAAAACCGTGGATGTGCCGCTCGAAGCACGCAACCGCTACTCCATCACCGATGACGATGTGACCGAGCTGGCCAAATATGCCGTCATCATCGAAAAACATTACGGTCGCCCAATGGACATCGAATGGGGTAAAGATGGCGGCGACGGCAAAATCTACATTTTGCAAGCGCGTCCGGAAACCGTGAAAAGCCAAGCCAAGGGCAAAGCCGAACAACGTTACGCCCTCAAAACCAACACAGAGAACGTTACCGTATTGACCACAGGTCGTGCGATTGGCCAAAAAATCGGTACCGGCGCGGTGCGCGTCATCATGGATCCGTCTGAAATGGAACGCGTACAGCCGGGTGACATCCTCGTGGCTGACATGACCGACCCGAACTGGGAACCGGTGATGAAGCGTGCAGCAGCGATCGTGACCAACCGTGGTGGTCGTACCTGTCACGCCGCCATCATTGCGCGTGAGCTGGGCGTACCAGCGGTCGTGGGCTGTGGTAACGCCACTCAAGTGCTCAAAGACGGTGCGCTCGTGACCGTATCGTGCGCTGAAGGTGACGAAGGTAAAATCTACGATGGCATTCTCGAAACCGAAGTCTCCGAAGTATTGCGCGGCGAGCTGCCCGCTATCGGCACAAAAATCATGATGAATGTGGGCAATCCGCATCTTGCCTTCGATTTCTGCCAACTGCCGAATGCAGGTGTAGGCTTGGCACGTTTGGAGTTTGTGATTAATAACAATATTGGCGTGCATCCGACCGCGATTTTGGAATACCCGAATGTCGCACCGGATCTGAAAAAAGCCGTCGAATCCGTGGCGCGTGGTTATGCCAGCCCACGTTCATTCTACGTCGACAAAGTCGTGGAAGGCGTCGCAACCATCGCCGCGGCATTCTATCCAAAGCCAGTGATCGTGCGTCTGTCCGACTTCAAATCCAATGAGTACAAAAAACTCATCGGCGGCTCGCGCTACGAACCGGATGAAGAGAATCCAATGCTCGGTTTCCGTGGTGCGGCGCGTTACATCTCCGAAGGGTTCCAAGAAGCCTTTGCGATGGAATGCGAAGCGATCAAACGCGTGCGTGATGAAATGGGCTTGACCAATGTGGAAATCATGGTTCCGTTCGTGCGTACCGTGCCGCAAGCCGAAGCGGTCATCGACCTGTTGGCGAACAAAGGCCTGAAACAAGGTGAGAACGGTCTGCGCGTCATCATGATGTGCGAAGTGCCATCGAACGCGATTCTCGCCGAAGAGTTCCTCAATATTTTTGATGGCTTCTCGATTGGCTCGAACGACTTGACTCAATTGACCCTCGGTCTGGATCGCGACTCGGGTATGGAGCTGCTCGCTAAAGACTTTGACGAACGCGACCCTGCGGTTAAGTTCATGCTCAATCGCGCGATTAGCACCGCCAAACGCATGGGCAAATATGTCGGTATCTGCGGTCAAGGGCCTTCCGATCACCTCGACTTTGCACAATGGTTGATGGATGAAGGGATCTCCTCTATTTCCCTGAACCCAGACACCGTCGTGGATACATGGCAGGCGCTGGCGAAATAATTACGCCGTATCGTAAAAACTAAAAGGACGCGCGAGCGTCCTTTTTGCTTGACTGTGTAGGAGTGGGTGGGGTATCGGGATGAATGGTCTTTTAAAGATGCGGATTCCGCAGTATGGGTACGGTGCAACGGATGTTTTGATGATAAAAGTGCAGCGATTAATATTTAAATGAATCAATAGATTTTTAGATTTAATTGTGCTACATTGAACAAATTTGTCAATTTTTGAAATTTTTAGGTAGAGGTTTTTATGGCTATTACTCAAGATCGACTTCAGCAAGCGGCCTTGCAGCTTTTTGCCGAACGCGGCGTGACACAGTTATCCGTCAGCGATTTGGCACAGTATGCGGGCGTTGCACGTGGGACGGTGTATAACAATTTTAGCAGCATGGAGTCGCTGTTCGAAGATATTGCAACAAACTTAACCATTGAGATGAGCGGTCGGATTATTCAGACGCTGGCGCAGACAGAGGATCCGGCACTGCGTTTGGCCAATGGTGTGCGTTTTTATGTGCGTCGTGCGCACGAGGAGCCGAATTGGGGGCGTTTTATCATTCGATTCGGCGCGACGACACCGACTTTACGTAATTTGCTGGAAGGCCAGCCAACGATAGAGTTGCGGCAAGGCGTTCAGAGTGGTCGGTTCAAACTGGAGGCAGATCAGTTGGTTTCCGCTGTTGCATTGATGTCCGGTGGTGTGTTGACGGCGATCTCCTTGGTATTGGATGGGCATCGTACTTGGCGTGACGCGGGTAATGATATGGCGGAGTTGTGCCTCAGAGCTTTTGGCGTGGCACCGAAAGAGGCGCAACGCTTGGCGAATTTGGAGTTGCCGCCATTGCCTAAATTGGTTAAGCCGAAGGTGAGTGATTCGGCTACTCGCAAATAAACGTTGGTTCTTGAATTGATAGGTATTTCCATGAGTAGTAAAAAACGCATAGATGTGCATCACCATTTGATTCCTCCCGCCTTTGTCCAAGCGATGGATAAATATGGCTTGAAAACGGTGGCCGGTGCGCCGCTGCCTAAGTGGGATGTACAAAAATCCTTAGAGACCATGATGCTGAATGGAATTGAAACGGCTTTGTTGTCGTTATCGGCGCCAGGTGTGTATTTTGGTAATGCTGAGGAGGCGTGTGATTTGGCGCGTCGTTGCAATGAGTTTTCAGCGGAAATCGTTGCGGCGCATCGCCAACGTTTGGGTTGGTTTGCGGTTTTGCCGATGCCGCTGACAGATGCTGCGTGTCGTGAAGCGGTCTATGCCTTGGATCATATGGGCGCGGATGGAATTGTGCTATTGGGTAGTAGCGATGGGTATTTTTTGGGGGATACGCGTTTTGATGAGCTGATGGCGGAGCTGGATCAACGTCAGACGGTGGTGTTTGTCCATCCGAATTTGCATGCCACCAGTCAGACCTTGAATTTGGACATACCGGGATTTTTTCTGGAGTTTTTGTGCGATACCTCGCGTGCGGCGAGTAATTTGATTTTGCAAGGTACTATAGAGCGTTATCCGAATATTCGCTGGATACTGGCGCATGCAGGGGGATTTTTGCCTTATGTCGCGTGGCGTTTGTCTCTCTCCAATATGTTTCCTGAGTATGCGAAGCGCGCGCCGCAGGGATTTTTAAATTATGTTCGGCGTTTTTATTTTGATACGGCTTTGTCACCATCGCCGTATGCGTTGGCGGCATTGAATCAACTGGTCGATCCGTCGCATATTGTGTTTGGCAGTGATTTTCCGTTCGCGCCAGCCCCTGTGGTGGCGCTGGAGACAAAGCAGTTAGATACTTTGACGGTGATTGATGACGCGACGCGTCAAGCGATTGAGCGTGATAATGCGTTACGTTTGTTTCCGAAATACGCTAATACGGGTGAATCTGTTGGTCAAGTCGATCATTACCCATCGGGTTTGGGAGTAAGGTTGCACAAATGGGCGATTAAACCGGTGATTGCCGCTGCGGACTATATTCGCAATCGCTAATTTGCTCAGTGCATCAAGTGAATGTTTTCGCAAATGCGGACGTGTTTTTTGAGATAATTACCAGATATTTTCTGAATCAACACCATGACCCAAATCGTCCAAGCTCTGCGTTTATCCCCGTTACCCGTTTTGGAATCGCGTATGCTGATGCAGCGCGTCACCGGATTGTCTCGCGTGCAGCTACTAACGCGTGATACGGATGCGCTGAGTGAAGCGCAGTTGACGCAGTGGAACGCACTGCTCGAACGTCGTCTGCATGGCGAACCAATGGCGTATATTTTGGGCGAGCGTGAGTTTTACGGGCGGATGTTTGCGGTCAATCCGAACGTATTGATTCCGCGCCCTGATACCGAAATTTTGATTGACACCGTGTTACACAAACATTCAGCACAATCGGCATTGCGCATATTGGATTTAGGTACAGGCTCGGGCGCGATAGCGGTGACGCTGGCGGCCGAGTGTCCGTTGTGGCAGGTCACGGCGGTGGATGTGTCCGCCGATGCACTCGTCGTTGCACAGGCCAATGCCGATACCCATATCCATACGCCGACGCTGCGATTGCTGCACAGTGATTGGTATGCTGCACTGGGTGCGCTGGAGCGGTTCGATATCATCGTGTCCAACCCGCCGTACATCGCGATACATGACGTCCATTTGGCGCAGGGCGATTTGCGTTTTGAACCGCGCGGTGCACTGAGCGACGAAGTCGATGGATTGCGCCACTATCGCCACATCATTGCACATGCACCGAGTTTTTTAAATGACGGTGGGCGGATTTATCTCGAACATGGTTTTGAGCAGGGGGCTGATGTGCGCGAGTTGCTGCATCAGGCGGATTTCACCGAGATTCAAACCGTACGCGATTTAGCGGGGCATGAGCGCGTTAGTATCGGTATGAAAGGATAAACGATGGCACGCATGGCTCGGGTCTACATTCCCAATACCGCACAGCTGGTCCACGTGCGTGGTATCAATGGTGCGGCGGTCTTTTTCAACGATGCCGA
>CAYPYQ010000136.1:0-3657 GCA_964414735.1 uncultured Hydromonas sp. | reverse complement strand
CTGTACCGCGATGAAAACCATCAGCCGGTCGAATACTTCGTGCGTCTGCCGGACACAGAAGGTCGTCTGTTCATCCTGTGCGATCCGATGCTGGCAACTGGTAATTCTGCCGTTTACGCCGCAGATGTCCTACTCAAACGCGGTGTTCCGGCAGATAAAATCCGCTTTCTCGCTCTGGTCGCAGCACCGGAAGGCGTACGCGTATTCCACGCAGCGCATCCTGATATTCCTGTGTATGTCGCATCATTGGACGACCGTCTGAACGAGCACGACTACATCGAGCCGGGCTTAGGTGATGCGGGCGATCGTATTTTTGGCACTAAATAATATAGGTATAGACGGAAACATCATGTCACATCCGAAATTCAAAGCGATTTTGTTCGATCTGGACGGTACGTTACTGCACACCGCGCCCGATCTGACCATCGCCGTGAACAACCTACGCACCGAATACGGTCTATCCGCACTACCAACCGATGAAGCCATCGCGATGGTGGGACGCGGCGCGATCAATCTGATTCGCCGCGCGCTGCGCGAAGTCATCGAGCACGATGCCCATTTTGACATTGACGACGCCTATGCGCGCTTTGCCAAACACTATCATGCAGTAAACGGAAACCATACCGTTGAGTATGCCGGCGTGACCGAAACCTTGCAGCGCCTACATGCACAAGGCATTCGACTGGGCATCGTCACCAATAAACCCTCGGAGTTTTCCCTTCCGCTGGTATGCCAATTCGGCTGGGAACATTTGTTTGACGTTGTGGTCTGTGGCGACACCACACCGTTTAAAAAACCCAATCCCGCGCCTTTGGAATATGCATTAACCCGGCTGCAAACCGCCCCGCACAACGCGTTGATGGTCGGCGACTCCATGAACGATGCATTGGCTGCTCAGGCGGCGGGCTGCGCCTGCACCATTTTGACCTACGGCTATAACGAAGGCGTACCCATGAAAGAGGCGTTGGCGCAACAGCAATTGGACATTCCTTTGTTTGACCATTTCGCCGAGGCTGCTGCAGTTTAAGCCCGATACCCTGAGTAAACGCCAAATTTAAAAAGAACAAAAAGGTCAGCAGTATGCTGACCTTTTATTCGATTCAAAACTACTCCACCACGCTCAATCATCAAGCTGATTGAGCAATGATTCCAATCGTCCGTGTTTTACGACTTATTTTTTATTCAATAATTTATACACACCAATTGCCGTTGCTATGGCAAAAATGACCAAGGCAATGACCACATAACGCATGGCCGGTGGTACATAAACCCAAAAATCATGCAGAGCTTGCATCGTTAACTCCTATATTGGAACTCATTCTCCCTGCGCCTCACAGGGTTTTGAGCGTAGTTTAAAGTCTCCGCGAACATGCCGTACTGCTGTCAAACACTGATCAAACCGGCATCCATCGCCCTAAAGGGTAGGACATATTTAATCCATATTTCGCATCATACCCAAAAAACCTTTATTTTTGAATGGTTTCTTATATCTAAATAAGGAATCGCCATAAAACTGAAGTTTTAGCGTATTTTTTTGGTATATTTACAACAGTTATTTCAGTCATTATTGAAAACTAAAAAATTGATTCTGAAAATACCTTGGTTAATTTTTATTTTCATCAAAAAATATGAAATCATCATTACAAATCCCTAAACATTACCTGCTTCATAGCTTCCTCATTGGATTCGCCATAAAACGCACATCGCGTTCACCATTAAAAAACCCCTTGCCAGAAAGCAAGGGGTTCGTTGTTGACAATTGTCAAAACCATCCATGATTAAAAATTCGGTTTGCTTTTCGCACGCGGTTTGGCGCCAAACGATGCGCCTGCTCGCGCACCAGCCGATGGAGCACCACGTCCACCACCAGCACGGCCACCGTGTGCATCGCGACCACGGCCTGAGCCGCTACCGGTGTGCGCTTTATCGGCAAAACCTTTGGCATACGATTTGCCAAATGACTTACCAGAAGAAGGCTTTTTGAAATCAGACGCATTCTGGTCGCGATGATCACGGCGAGCACGTGACTCACCAGCGGCACTTGAGAAATCATCTTTGAATGGGCGTGGGGAGCGACGTTGCTCACTGCCTCGGTATTCCGCACGCGCATCAGCACGCGACTCGCCACGGTATTCACGCTTTTCACCGCCGAATTTATCGCCACGTTGTTCCCCGCGCGCGTCACCACGTGAGTCGCTGCGTGACGAACCTGACGCGAATTTATCGCCACGATATTCACGACGCTCACGCGGAGCGCCTTTGTGTTCACTGTTGCCAAAAGAACGCTTGCCACCACCTTTACCATTGCGTTTACGCTGATTATTCGCCTTGAAATCCTCGTGCGAAATTTGAGGCTCCAGACCTTTGATCTGCGTTACGGTGATGCGATTATTGATGTAGCGTTCGATTTGACGGATTTTGAACGAATCATCGCGTTGTGCGAACGTCACGGCCACGCCTTCGCGTCCTGCACGTCCCGTACGGCCAATGCGGTGAACGTAATCTTCCGCCTTCATCGGCAAACCGTAGTTGAATACGTGCGTGATGCTCGGTACGTCAATACCACGCGCAGCCACATCGGTCGCCACCAGTACACGAATGCGTCCTTTGCGCAAGGATTCGAGACGACGGTTACGTACCATCTGAGGCATCGCGCCATGCAGTGATGCTGCGGAAATGCCCAACGCCACCAATTCATCGGCCAAACGATCGGTATCCACCTGAGTGGAAGTAAAGACCACCGCCTGATCCAGCTTCGGATCGGCCAACCAGTGCAACAATAATTGATGTTGATGATGTGAGTTATCCGCCCAGTGCAAATGCTGAGTGATGTTTTCATGCTTTTCCTGCACGCTGGCGAGCATGATTTGCTGCGGTTCAACCATGAGTTTTTCGGCCAAACGGGTTTCGCGCGGCGTGAAGGTTGCCGAGAACATCAAGGTTTGTTCGCGGTGTTCGCACGCATCGGCAATCGCATTGATCTCATCCGAGAAACCCAAATCCAGCATACGATCGGCCTCATCCAGCACCAAAGTTTGCAAACGCGCTAAGCTGATGCCGCCCTGCTCTACCCAGTCGAGCAAACGACCTGGTGTCGCTACAACCAATTGCGCACCTTTGAGACCTTGTTTTTGTTTGAAATATGAGGTGCCGCCGACGATAGTCGCCACGCGAATACCGCGAGTGCCTTTGACCAGATTGATCGAGTCGGAAGCGACCTGCTGCGCCAATTCGCGCGTCGGGCACAGTACCAGCGCCATCGGCGCATTGGCCGGATTATTTTTACCAGCAGCCATCGCATCGGTGATTTTTTGCAATGCAGGTAATAAGAACGCCATGGTTTTACCACTGCCGGTTTGCGAGGCCACGATCCAGTCGCCGCCTTGCAGCGCAGTTGGTACCAAAGCCGCCTGGACTGGTGTCGGCTGGGTAAAGCCCAACGCATTGATGCTGTTTAATAAAGATTCTGCCAAGCCCATCTCCGCAAAGGAGATGACGCCATTTTCTACTGATGTTGTCATAAGATTCCATGAAATGCCGCGCACGAACGAAACCCCTGCGACACTTGTCGCTGGGCAAAACGCAAAAATGAAATTCGGTGCGCTGACGGAGTAAACAACCATCGACCGTCAGAATAGACACTTCACGAGGAAGGAA
>CAYPYQ010000135.1:0-9011 GCA_964414735.1 uncultured Hydromonas sp. | reverse complement strand
AATGTGTCGGTGCAGCCACAGTTGGTGATGCTGCAAAAAACTTTGCTCAATGTTGAAGGCATGGGGCGCGTACTGGACCCGAACTTGGATTTGTGGGATACCGCCAAGCCGTTTTTAGAAAAATGGATGCGCAACACACTCGGGCCAAAAGGCTTGTGGCGCGGACTGAAACGCGAATGGCCGTACATCGTGCGTCATTTGCCGGATGCGCCTCGACTGCTACTCGGGGCTTTACAGGCACAAAAGGGATCGGATTCCCAGGTGTCCATGCAACGCTTGACCGAGTTGGAAGCACGTGTGGAGAGACAATCTCGGCAGCTGATGCTGTGGAAATGGATTGGGGCGCTTGTGCTGGTAGGTGTCGTCGGATTAGTTATTTGGATGCAGCGTTAAAAAATACCCATAATTTTTTTATGGGTTTGTTTTTTGGTTAAAATAGCGACCGAGTTAAAATAATAATGAAATGATTTTTTTGAGTGTATCGTGTCAACGGTCGGGTGTGTGCAGCAGAAACATATTTATAAAATAGACCGGTTCAGCTGTGTTAAACTATAAAATTGTATGTGTATTTGGACTCGAATATCGGGTTCGCATGGTTGTGGAAAAATCAAGATTGAAATCGCTGTAATCATAGGTGTTAATGGGAGTTGATATGCTCAATGTGGTGGTGCTTGCGGCCGGTAAAGGCACGCGGATGCGCTCGAATAAGCCCAAGGTTTTACATGAGTTGGCGGGCAAAACATTGCTTCGTCATGTACTGGATAGCGCGCACCAGTTAGGTGCGAATCGTTTGTGTGTGGTTATCGGTCATGAGGCGGAGCAGGTGCGTTCATCGGTCGGTGAACGCAACGATGTGGTTTTTGTTGAGCAAATGCCGCAATTAGGCACAGGACATGCTGTGCAATTGGCCGCTGAGCACTTAACGGATGATGCCCCTACTCTGGTGTTGTATGGCGATGTGCCGCTCACGCAGGTAGATACCCTGCGACGTTTGGTGGCTCATGTGAATGAGCATAATACTATGGGGTTGCTCACGGTGAATTTGGCGGATCCGACCGGTTATGGTCGGATTGTTCGTGATGCGCAAGGTCTGGTGTGCAAAATCGTTGAGCAAAAAGATGCGAATTCGGACGAGTTGGCTGTGAATGAGGTAAACACCGGTATTTTAGTCGCGCCGACAGCGGCGCTGAAGCGCTGGTTGTCGAAACTGTCCAATCAAAATGCGCAGGGCGAGTACTATTTGACCGATGTGATCGCGATGGCTGTGGCGGATGGTTTGACTGTAGCGACTGAGCAACCGCATGCAGAATGGGAAACACTGGGGGTGAATAGTAAGGCACAGCTGGCGCAATTGGAACGTATTTATCAGGGACAGACTGCGCAGCGATTAATGGATCAAGGGGTTGGTCTGGTGGATCCGGCGCGAATTGATGTACGCGGTCAACTGACGTGTGGGATGGACGTTTCAATTGACGTGAATTGTATTTTTGAGGGCGACGTACAGCTGGGTGACGGCGTGCAGATCGGGGCGAACTGCGTGATTCGCAATGCAACGATCGCGCAAAATACGCAAGTCGCGCCGTTTACACATATTGATGGTGCGCACGTAGGCGAAGCGGCAAAAATCGGACCGTTTGCGCGGCTACGTCCCGAGGCGGTTTTGGCCGATCATACGCATATTGGTAATTTTGTCGAGATCAAGAAAACGACACTGGGTAGCGGATCGAAGGTCAATCATTTGGCCTATGTTGGCGATGCGACGGTTGGGAAAAATGTTAATATTGGCGCCGGTGTGATTACCTGTAATTATGACGGGGTGAACAAGCATCAGACCGTAATTGGTGACGGTGCATTCATCGGCTCGGACAGTCAATTGGTCGCACCGGTGACGATTGGCGAAGGTGCTACGATTGGTGCCGGCTCAACCATTACCAAAGAAGCGCCACCGAATCAGCTGACATTGGCGCGTGGACGGCAGGTGACAATAGACGGTTGGAAACGACCGGAGAAAAAATTAACAAAGTAGTTCAGCGATTAACTCTGAAATATTTTAAAAAACAGGGTTTATCAATTGAGTAATCACACAGGTAACATAAAAGGAGAGGAACCTTAAATGGATTATAAAATTTTGATTGTGGACGATCATGGTTTGGTTCGTTCGGGTCTGAAACCGATTCTGGACGATGCTTTAAACGGCAAGTGTCAAGTGCTGGAAGCGGAAACATTGGCGGGAACATTAGAGGTGATTGATCATCATCAAGGTGATTTGGATCTGGTTTTGTTGGATTTGACTTTGCCGGATGCGCAGGGCTTGACCGCCCTGGATAAAGTGCGCGAACGTTTTCCAAGCGTTCCTTTGGCGGTTCTATCGGGTACGGATGATGTTCATCTGATTCAGGCGGCATACCGTCAGAATATTTCCGGTTTTATTATTAAAAACGCGAAAGCGGAAGTGTTGGTATCGGCCGTTCGTTTGATTCTCTCCGGAGGAGTTTATATTCCACCTGAATTGTTAACCGCAGCGATGAATCCAGCGGTTGAGCGCAAGCGAGTGCGTGCGGATCGTACGCGCGAAGACGGCGGTTCTCAGCTCACTCCGCGCCAACAGGAAGTGCTGTACCTCATCACCAAAGGTTGCTCAAACCAAGAAATCAGCGAAGCAGTAGGCGCTACAATTGGCACGGTGAAAAGCCATGTAGTCGGAATTTTGCGTGCTTTGGGCGTTCATTCGCGCACGCAGGCAATTCATCTCGTGCACGAAAATCCGGATTTGCTGGGTCAGTATCGTTCCATGAGTAGTTTGTGAATTGCTTTAATCCCCAAGTCATAAAGTAGCGATAATGAATTTGCACTTTTTGCTAACTCCGGAAGAGCATGATTTATACGAACATCACATTGATGCGTATGTGCAAAATGCACCTGCTTTTGTTTGGATGACATTTATAGGGTACGTTATTTGTACCCTGCTTTTTTTCGGGCATCTGACATTAGCCGAACATGTATTTTTAGGCGGATGGATCGCTGTCCTCACCCTTGGTGGGCATCTGTATTCATATTTGCGACGTGGCGGCTTGTTAGCCAAACCTTCTTCTATCGGTAGTATCAAGCGGGTTTTGTTGCTCGGATTGCTCTGGGCGCTGTGGTGGTGTGTGTATTTTTACTTTTTGGCTCGGAATAGGGATGAGGTTGCTTTACAGCAATTTATCCTTATTCATGCAATGGTAACGGTCATTGCCATCGCTATGGTTGGGCGATTTCAGCGTATTGCTGTGATTCATGTGTTCATTTTTGTACTGTTCTCTACTTGGATTGCATTCACACAAAGGAATGAGTTTTTCCAGCGGATATTGTTACAAATATATCTACTGAGTTTGACAGAGCTCATGTTTTTACGCGTATTGAATCAGCAGTTGTTTGATTTGTTCCGCATTAAAAACTTGAATACCGAGTTAGTGGATGCGCTTAAACAGAAAAATATTGCTTTGGAGCAGGCCAATCTGGCGCAATCTCGATATTTGTCTGCGGCCAGTCATGATCTGCGGCAGCCACTGCATGCTTTAGCCTTGCTGACCAGCGATGCACAACGCAAAAATCATCAGCCAGAAGTATCGGAAACTTTGCAAAAAATCGAACAGGCGATTGATTCCCTCAGTACGTCGTTTAACTCCATGCTCAATTTATCGCGCTTGGATGCGGGGGTGGTCAAGCCGGATTTGCAGCAGATTCCTCTGCAACGGGTGTTTGACCGGATTCAGGTGGAGTTCGAGGAAACCGCGCGACAAAAGGGAGTGGCCTTGGTGATTGCTCCAACTAAAATTTGGATTTACTCTGATGAAAGTATGGTGCATAGCATTCTGAGTAATTTTGTCAGTAATGCAGTGCGTTATACTGAGCACGGTAAAATCTTGTTAGGCGTTCGTCGTGCGCCGAACCATGAGATTCGGATTTTGGTTTTTGATACGGGGGCGGGCGTTCCAATCGAAAAAGCCAAGCAGATTTTTCAGGAATATCAGCGTTTGGAGTACGCGGAACAGATGGTCAAAGGCGGGGTTGGATTGGGCTTGGCTATTTCAGAGCGTATGGCCAAATTACTCGGCGCACAGTTATTCGTGCGCTCCATCCCGAATGCCGGTAGTTGCTTTGGTCTGCTGATGCAGTCGATAGAGCAGCCCGTTTTGTCGGTTAGCAAAGTGAAGGAGCGCGAAGTCCTCGGCGATCATTTGTATGGTAAGCGAATCGCTATTTTGGATGATGATGAAACGGCGGTGGATTATCTGGCCGAGTTGTTGGGCAGCTGGAATTTGAATGTCTCGGTGGTACTCTCTAGTGATATGTTCCGCGAGCTGGTACAGGAGGAAGGCGAATTCGACATGATTTTGTCGGATTATCATTTGGGCTTGACCGATGAAACAGGGTTGGATGTGTTGTTAAGTGCTAAAAAAATTCAGGCGTCGCGACCGCCTGTTTGCGTACTGATTACGGGGGACACCAGTTCTGAACTGGCGCAGGCAACGCGCAGTTGCGGCATAGAATTATTATACAAACCGCTCAGTCCGGTGCGTTTGAGAGCGTATCTAAATACTTTACTCATGTCTCAATAAGCTTCGGATACGGGTGCTTTATGCCTGACATACGGTTTGTACATTTTTTTACATTTTGAATCTATGGCAAACGCGTATAATCCGTTTGTCATAAACATCTATAAATAAGGAATTCTCCATGTGCGGTATCGTTGCAGGCGTGAGCCAAAATAACGTCATTCCTTTATTGATTGACGGGCTGAAAAAATTAGAATATCGAGGTTACGACTCCACTGGTGTGGGTTTTTTGCAGACCGATCACAGTATTCATTGCGAACGCTCATTGGAGCGGGTTGCTCAATTGGAAGTGCAGGTACAGTCGTTTTCTGCACACGTTGGAATCGCGCATACGCGCTGGGCAACGCATGGCGCACCGGCGCTGCGCAATGCGCACCCGATGGAATCGCACGGTCAGGGTTTTGACATCAGTCTGGTGCACAATGGTATTATCGAAAACTATGAGGAAATCAAGGCTGAGCTGAGTACGGCGGGTTATGTGTTTACCTCGGATACGGATACCGAGGTGATGACGCATTTGATTCATCAAAATTTGACGGGCGGTGTGACGTTTTATGATGCGGTATTCAATGCGACCAAGCGTTTGAAAGGCCTGTACGCCATCGCCGTGCTGTGCAGCCAATTTCCCGATCAAATCGTGGGTGCGCGCCAAGGCGCACCATTGCTGATCGGTGTGGGTGAAAACGGTATGTATCTGGCCTCGGATACCTCTGCTTTACTGTCTGAAACGCGCAAGGTTATTTACCTCGAAGAGGGTGATGTGGTGCAATTGACCGTTGATGCGTACAAAATCCGTACCGTGAATGGTGAATATGTCCGGCGCGATATTTTTGAAAGTGAACTGTCTGCCGATGCAGTTAGTCTCGGACGTTTTGCCCACTACATGCAGAAAGAAACCTTTGAGCAGCCGGAAGTCGTGGCCAATACGCTGGAAATGGTCAGTGGTGCGAAATCCATTCAGGCCGGTTTGTTCGGCGCGCAAGCGGAGGAAATTTTCAAGCGTACACAAAATATTTTGATCCTTGCTTGTGGCACGAGCTACCACGCAGCAATGGTCGCGCGCTACTGGATCGAGGAAATGGCGCGCATTCCGGTCGATGTGGAAATCGCCTCGGAGTATCGTTACCGCACCAGCGTGCCGCAGGAAAATACCCTCATTATCACCATTTCTCAGTCCGGAGAAACCGCGGATACCATCGCCGCTTTGCAACATGCGAAGACCTTGCACAACGGTTTGAACGCCGCAACGCTATCGATTTGTAACGTCCCTGAGTCGGCGCTGATTCGTCAGAGCCAACTGCGCTTTTTAACCCGCGCCGGTCCGGAAATCGGCGTGGCTTCAACCAAAGCATTCACCACACAATTGTCCTCGCTGTTCGTTTTGACCTTGGTATTGGCGAAAGTCAAAGGTCGCTTGTCGATGGCGCAAGAGGAAAACTACCTCAAACAACTGCGCCATTTGCCTGTGGCGATGCAGCAGGTTTTATTGCTTGAGCCGCAGATCGTTGAGTGGGCGAACGCCTTTGTCGACAAGCAACATGCGCTGTTCCTCGGGCGTGGCATTCACTGGCCGATTGCAATGGAAGGTGCGCTCAAGCTCAAAGAAATCACCTACATCCACGCTGAAAGCTATGCGGCGGGCGAGTTGAAACACGGTCCACTGGCACTGGTGGATGCCAATATGCCGGTGATTGCCATTGCGCCGAACGATGTGCTGATCGAAAAACTCAAATCGAATCTGCAAGAAGTACGCGCTCGCTCGGGTGAGCTGTATATTTTTGCCGATCGCGACACCTTCATCGAGCCACAAGAGGGTGTGCATGTAATCAATCTGCCGGATCATGCAGGTGTGTTATCCCCGATTCTGCATACCTTGCCATTGCAATTACTCTCGTACCACACCGCTGTAGCACGGGGTACGGATGTGGACAAGCCACGTAATCTGGCTAAATCCGTGACAGTGGAGTAAAATATTCTGATAAGCACGAAAACGGCTGATGATTCAGCCGTTTTTAACAATTAAAATCCTTATTAGGAATGGCAATGGAAAAGGTTTATAACGTTTTGGTTTTATGCAAAGGCAACTCCGCTCGCAGCATCATGGCGGAGGGCTTGATTAATGTGATGGGGCATGGTCGATTCAAAGCATACAGCGCCGGTAGTCACCCCGTTGGACAGGTCAATCCGCTGGCGATTGAACAATTACAATCCATCGGTTATGAGACGGAACATCTACGCAGCAAAAGCTGGGACGAGTTCACAGGCGCGAATGCGCCCCATCTGGATTTTGTGATTACAGTGTGTGATGACACGGCGGGCGAATCGTGTCCAACTTGGTTCGGTGCGCCGGTTAGTACCCATTGGGGATTTCATGATCCATGCACACCCGAAACGCAAGAGCTGCGTCGTGCGGCTTTTGGTAAAGTATTTCGAGAAATTATGAATCGCGTGCATCTGTTTGTGAATTTGCCTATGGGTATGTTGGACATGGCTGCCATTCATCATGAGTTGCTACAGTTGAGCAATCTGCATGTTGAAACGCTCGAAGATGTGCATGAGCGTTGGGTTCGCATTAATTGATGATTGAGTGATGAATCAAAAAAATGTATCCGGTCACTCCGTCAATTGTACGGAGTCAACAGTAATCACGCAGGACATGAGTGTTTTTGAGCGCTACCTCAGCTTGTGGGTTGCGTTGTGTATCGTGGTTGGTATTGCCTTGGGGCAATGGTTTCCGCGCGTGTTTCACACATTGGGTGCGATGGAAATCGCGCAGGTCAATATTCCTGTCGGTTTGCTGATCTGGGTGATGATTATCCCGATGCTGATGAAAATTGACTTCGGTGCGCTCCATCAGGTGAAATCATATTGGCGCGGCATCGGCGTGACCTTGTTTGTGAACTGGCTGGTCAAACCGTTTTCAATGGCTTTGCTCGGTTGGTTGTTCATTCGTCATGTGTTCGCACCGTATTTGCCAGCCGATCAATTGGATAGCTACATTGCCGGATTGATCTTGCTCGCAGCTGCACCGTGTACCGCGATGGTATTTGTTTGGAGCCGATTAACGAATGGTGAACCACTGTTCACACTCTCGCAAGTGGCGTTGAACGATACCATCATGATTTTTGCCTTTGCTCCGATTGTTGGGTTATTACTCGGTTTGTCGGCGATTACTGTGCCGTGGGATACGCTGCTGATTTCGGTGGTGCTGTACATTGTGATTCCCGTGGTTTTGGCGCAGATTTTGCGTAAGGCTCTGTTACGCAAAGGGCAGGCGGCGTTTGAGCAGACGATGGGTCGCATTGGACATTATTCAATTTTGGCTTTGCTATTGACGTTGGTGCTGCTGTTTTCGTTTCAAGGCCAGGCGATTGTCGATCAGCCGCTGATCATTGCCATGCTCGCTGTGCCGATTTTGATTCAGGTGTTTTTCAATTCGGGTTTGGCGTATTGGCTCAATCGCATGGCGGGTGAAAAGCACAATGTTGCGTGCCCGTCGGCTTTGATCGGTGCGAGTAATTTTTTTGAATTGGCGGTGGCGGCGGCAATCAGCTTGTTTGGTTTTAAATCCGGTGCGGCTTTGGCTACCGTGGTCGGCGTGCTGGTCGAAGTGCCGGTGATGCTGCTGGTGGTGCGCTGGGTCAATCGCAGCAAGGATTGGTACGAACGTAAGGCATAGTGCCTGCTGAAATTAAGGTGCGCGTAACATTAAAAATACCCACGAATGAGTGGGTATTTTTGTATCAACTCGGTGGGTTAAAAACCCCTTGCGACAAATAACGATCACCTCGGTCACAGACGATGAATACGATGGTGGCGTTTTCCACTTGCTTGCTTAATTCCAACGCCGCCCACAGCGCACCGCCGGAGGAGATGCCGGCAAAAATGCCTTCTTCACGCGCCAAGCGTCGCGCGGTTTCCTCCGCGTCCGCTTGAGTGACCTGTATTTCGCGATCCACGCGTGATGGCTCGAAAATCTCGGGCTGATATTCCAGAGGCCACTTTCGAATACCTGGAATGCTTGAGCCTTCCGCAGGCTGCACGCCGATGATTTCGATCGCGGGATTTTGCGCTTTCAAAAAAGTCGAAGTGCCGGTGATCGTGCCGGTTGTCCCCATCGCACTGACAAAATGCGTGATCTGCCCGTGTGTGTCGCGCCAAATTTCCGGCCCTGTAGTGCGGATATGCGCCAGCGGATTGTCGGGGTTGGCAAACTGATTCAGTACCTTGCCGATGCCTTGTGCCTGCATTTGTAGCGCGAGGTCACGTGCATATTCCATCCCTTGCCCTTGGGCGGCTTCGGTCAAAATCAGTTGTGCGCCGTACACCGTCATCGAGCCGCGTCGTTCCACACTCAAATTATCCGGCATGATCAAAATCATTTTGTAGCCACGCATGGCCGCGACCATTGCC
>CAYPYQ010000134.1:0-4452 GCA_964414735.1 uncultured Hydromonas sp. | reverse complement strand
TATCAGAATCTGACGGGCAATACGCCGCGCGTGGCGATGCTGTCCTTTTCCAGCCACGGCAGCGCCAAGCACGAGAGCGTGGATGCGATACGGGCGGCAACCGAGCTGGTGAAATCGCGCGCACCGTCATTATTGATCGATGGTGAATTGCAGTTTGATGCGGCGTTCGTACCCAAAGTGGCGGAGCAAAAAGTGCCCGATAGCCCGCTGAAAGGGCGTGCGAATGTATTGATTTTCCCGAACTTGGCAGCAGGGAATATCGGTTACAAAATGGTTCAACGGCTGGGCGGCTACGATGCGCTCGGCCCGATGATTCAAGGTTTAAGCCATCCGATGCACGATTTATCGCGCGGTTGCAGTGCGGAGGATATGGTAGAGACAGCTTTGTTGGCCATGAAAATGAGTCCAATCAAAGTCTGATGGTGTAGTTGCCCTCACGGGTATTTTTAAATGGAGAAAAAAATGGAAGCTTTAGGCATGATTGAAACCAAAGGTTTGGTGGCTTTGATCGAAGCATCGGATGCAATGGTGAAAGCAGCGCGTGTCAAACTCGTGGGCGTGAAACAAATCGGTGGCGGTCTGGTCACTGCAATGGTTCGCGGCGACGTGGCGGCGTGCAAAGCAGCGACCGACGCAGGCGCGGCAGCAGCGCAACGCGTGGGCGGCGAAGTGATCGCGGTGCATGTGATTCCTCGTCCGCATGCGGATTTGGAAGACATGGATATGTTTCCGATCAAAATGTCCGGCAGCATGGATCGATAAACCCGTGGCTTCGGTATGAGCGATGTTTTTTTCGCTAAACATCGCCCAGCCGAATGCAACGGAGCAATGGATTCCGGCGGTCATTATCCGTCCGTAATCTATGTACATTCTGCCAATTGGTTTAACACGTTCAACGCGCTTGACGTGTTGGGTGCATGGAGTGGAAGGGCGCTTTGCGTCTACTTCATTGGGTCGCTCGTCCAAACAAGATGAGTGATGCGTCACGAATTGGTATGAAGGATTTTTAAACGGATGGCATCGCCATTCGTGATAAAGAGAGTGGCTATGGAATTAGCAGTGGTGGTGGGTCAAGTGGTCTCAACGGTCAAACATCCAGGTTTAGAGCATGACCGATTGCTCGCCGTAGAGATGGTCGATGCCGACGGACAGCCCAAAGGCGGCATCTTCGTGGCGGTCGATCCCATCGGCGCGGGAGACGGCGAATGGGTGCTGGTGGTGCGCGGTAGCTCCGCTCGCCAAGCCAAAGCAACACAGTCAACACCGGTGGACATGAGCATCGTCGGTGTGGTTGACGAAGTCGTCATCAAAGGCAAGGTTGCCTATCACAAATAACGATGGTCAACCGAGGAGTGGATCATGGATGTGAACACACAAGATATCGAACGCATCGTTCGAGCCGTCTTATCGAGCATGAATGCGGTCGCGCCGAATGGCGCAGCGCCGGCAGGCAAACAGGTCGCCCCGGGGATTTTTAACGAGCTGGACGATGCCGTTACCGCCGCGACACAGGCACAAAAATCACTGAAAACGGTGTCTATGCGCAACCTCGTGGTTGAAGCGATTCGCAAAGCCGGCGAGCAGCACGCGCGTGAGCTGGCCGAGTTAGCCGTGGCCGAGACCGGCATGGGGCGGGTCGAAGACAAAATCGCCAAAAATATTTCACAGGCGCGCCATACGCCTGGTACCGAGTGCCTCGCACCGCAGGCATTGACCGGTGATCATGGCTTGACCTTGATCGAAAATGCACCGTGGGGCGTGATTGCCTCGGTCACGCCGTCAACCAATCCTGCGGCGACAGTGATCAATAATTCGATTAGCATGGTCGCAGCGGGCAACGCTGTGGTCTTTGCACCGCACCCCGCTGCGAAAAAAGTCTCGCAGCGCGCGATCACCGTGCTGAACGAAGCCATTGTCGCAGCCGGAGGTCCGGCGAATCTGTTGGTGACGGTCGCCGTGCCGAACCTGGAAACGGCACAGCGCCTGTTCCGCTATCCGGGCATCAAACTTTTGGTCGTTACTGGTGGGGATGCAGTGGTCGAAGCCGCACGCGAACACACCGATAAACGCCTGATTGCCGCAGGTGCGGGCAATCCGCCTGCGGTGGTTGATGAAACCGCAGACATCCCCAAAGCCGCGCGCGACATCGTTTACGGTGCATCGTTTGACAACAATATTATTTGTGCCGATGAAAAAGAAATCATCGTCGTGTCCGCCGTGTGCGACGCACTCAAAGCGGAAATGAAGAAAAACAAAGCGGTCGAATTGACCGCCGAGCAGGCGCAGCAGCTCATATCGGTTCTGCTCACCAAGGTGGATGAAAATGGCCGTGGCTCGGTCAGCCGTGATTGGGTCGGGCGCGATGCCGCGAAAATCGCCGCAGCGATCGGCCTGAATGTCCCGGAAGACACCCGTTTGCTTTTCGTCGAAACCGATGAGCATCACCCGTTCGCCGTGACCGAATTGATGATGCCGGTGATTTCCGTGATTCGCGCGTTTGACGTGGATCACGCGATTGATCTGGCGGTGAAACTGGAAAACGGCTGTTTGCACACCGCGTCGATGCACTCGAAAAATCTGGACAATATTGACCGTATGGCGAACCTGATCAACAGCTCGATTTTCGTGAAAAACGGACCGTGTATCGCCGGTTTGGGTTTCGGTGGCGAGGGTTGGACCAGCATGACGATTTCCACCCCGACCGGAGAAGGCGTGACCTCAGCGCGTACCTTTGTGCGTCTGCGTCGTTGCGTGGCCGTGGATGCTTTGCGGATCGTGTAATTGAACAACGGAGTCCTTGATGAATGTGCCACGCACCGAGCCTGTGATCAAAAATCTGCCGCATGGGGTCGCTGATGCACTGAAAACGGCGGCGCATGTGGTCAATAGCAATGCGCCGATTGAGGTCAATGGGCGTGCGCTGCGCTTGGGCATTGATTTGGGTACCAGCGACATCGTGGCGATGGTGCTGGATGAGTCCAATGCGGTGGTGGCGGTTTGTCTGGAATGGGCAGACGTCGTGCGCGATGGCGTGGTGCTGGATTTTTACGGTGCGACACAGATTGTCAAACGGCATTTGGCGCATTTGGAAAAAATTTTGGGCGTGTCGTTTGCTTCGGCCACCACGTCATTTCCACCGGGCACGGATCCGCGCATTTCGGTCAACGTCTTGCAAGCCGCTGGTTTAGAGGTCTCTGCCGTGATTGACGAGCCTTCTGCCGTGGCGCATGTGCTGGATTTGGACAAAGCCGCCGTGGTGGACATCGGTGGTGGTACAACCGGCATCGCTGTGGTACAAAACGGTCAGGTGGTGTACTCAGGTGACGAGCCATCGGGCGGTCGCCATGTATCTTTGACTATTGCAGGTAGCGAAAAAATTAGTTTGGAAGACGCAGAGCAACTCAAAATAGCCAAGGGCAAACAGGTCTGGCCAATCGTCAAACCGGTGTTTGAAAAAATGACCGACATCGTGCGTGCGCACATACAGGGGCACGCTGTGCAAAGTCTGTATTTATCGGGTGGTTCGTGTTCGTTGGCGGGCGTGGGTGAATTGTTCGCCGAAGAGTTTCCTGAGCTGGACATCATATTGCCGAAACATCCGATTTTCTTAACCCCGTTTGCCATTGCCGCCTATCGCGTGGCGCAGGGAGGGATCAAATGAGCCCTGAGCGTGAACGCAACGGAGCATTGAGTGAGCAGGCAGTGCAGCAGGTGGTGTATCGAACCATCGACTTGATGAACGCGCAGACGGTCAAACAATTTAGCTTGCCGCCGAACACACACATCGGTGCGGGCGCCATTGGCTGTATTGGCGAACTATTGATTGAGCTTAAAGCGCAGCGTGTATTCATCGTGATTGACGAAGTGGTGGAGCGTCTGGGGCTGGCTGCGCCGATGTTTCGCTCGCTGGATCATGCGCAACTGCAATATACCGTTTTTAAACAACCTGTCGGTGAGCCGGAAAGTGATGTGGTCGAACGAGGAATGACCGCGTGCCTGCAATCTGAGAGTGATGCATTGATCGCGATTGGTGGTGGATCGGCCATTGACTCGGCCAAAGCGATTGCGGTACTTGCGGCGAACCCGAGTTTAAAAGTGAGCGACCTGCTCCATCCGTCGAATATCACACAGCGACGCATGCCGATGGTGGCGATTCCGACCACCGCAGGGACGGGGTCGGAGGCGACCAATGTCACGGTCATCACCGATTCGCGCAGCCATCAAAAGCAAGTCATCGCGCATCCCGATCTGATTCCCGACATTGCATTGATTGACGCGTGTTTGATGATACAGCTGCCGCCTGCGTTTACTGCCGCGACCGGCGTGGATGCGCTGACCCATGCGATTGAAGCCTATGTGGCGAAAAACGCCACGCCGTTGACCCGCGCATTGGCCTATCAGGCGCTGCGCATGATCGGGCAGTCACTGTCATTGGCGACCGGCTGCGGTGAA
>CAYPYQ010000133.1:0-2276 GCA_964414735.1 uncultured Hydromonas sp. | reverse complement strand
GCCACCCGACAGCGATTTCACCGGAGAATGCGCGCGTTGCGGCGCAAACAGGAAGTCGCCCAAATAGCCGATGACGTGTTTGCGCGTGCCATTGATTTCCACCCAGTCCGAACCGGGGCTGATGGTATCGGCCAGTGTTTTTTCCAAATCGAGCTGACTGCGCATTTGGTCAAAATACGCGATTTGCAGATTCGTCCCGTTTTTGATCGTACCGCTATCCGGTGCAAGCTCGCCCAAAATCAGTTTGAGCAGCGTGGTTTTACCCATACCATTACCGGCAAGCAAACCCACCTTATCGCCACGCATGAGATTCGCCGTGAAATCACGCACAATCACGCGCTGATTCGCACCCTCGCCAAAAGATTTGCACACGTCCACCATCTCGGCGACGACTTTGCCCGAGCGATCCGCCTGCGCCACATCCATGCGCACACTCCCCGTCTGCTCGCGGCGATTCAGGCGCTGTTCGCGCATCTCTTTCAGACGGCCAATGCGCGCGACCGAACGCGTGCGGCGCGCTTCCACGCCCTTGCGTATCCAGACTTCCTCCTGCGCGAGGAGTTTGTCAAATTTGGCGTTTTCCACCGCCTCATCGGCCAACTGCTGCGCTTTGGTGGTTTGATACGTGGAGAAATTACCCGGATACGAACGCAAAATCCCACGATCCAGCTCAACAATGCGCGTCGCAACATTGTCCAAAAATGCACGATCATGCGTGATGAACAGCACCGCACCTTTGAAATTACGCAGCAAATCCTCCAACCACGCAATCGCGCTCATGTCCAAATGGTTGGTCGGTTCGTCCAACAGCAACACGTCGGGGTTCTGCACCAACGCCCGCGCCAACGCCACGCGCTTTTGCACCCCGCCCGAGAGTGCGCCGCACAGCGCATGCGCATCCAAGCCCAATTGCGTCAGCGTGGTTTGTACGCGTGCATGTAGCGTCCAGCCGTCGCACGCCTCCAGCGCGGTTTGCACCTGTTCCATTTCCGACAAAATCGCGGTGGTGTCCTCCGCCGTATGGAGCTGCTCGGTCAACGCATCGTAACGCTCTAACAATTCCGCCGCATCGCCCGCACCACTGGCGACCGCATGTAGTACGGTATGTTCGGCTTCAAAAATCGGCTCTTGCTCGACATAAGTACAGCGCAAACCCTGCTGACGCGCAACGATGCCATCATCAGCGTGCTGCAGCCCCGCGATGATTTTCAGCAACGACGATTTGCCGGTGCCATTGCGACCGATCAGGCCAACGCGCTCACCCTCCTCCAGCGCAAAATCCGTGTGATCCAAAAGCGCGACGTGACCATAAGCCAACTGCGCATCATTGATTGTGTATAAAGCCATAAAATAAATTCGATAAATGCATCTAACTGCGAAAAACCGTATTATCCTTTAGTTTGCATATTTTCATCAGCCAAAATCCTTAGATAGCCCCAACTAAAATCATGAACAAAAACCTCAATCGTTCAAATTACGATCACCGAATGCATCAAGTCATACAATACATCGATGAAAATATCAGCCAGCCGATCAACTTAGAAGAACTGGCAGCCGTTGCGCATTTTTCACCCTACCACTTTCACCGCTTGTTTGCCGCATGGGCTAACGAGAATTTAGGCGACTATATCCGCAGAAGACGGCTGGAACTCGCCTCCATATACTTAATCTCTCAACCACATTTAACCGTTTTATCCATAGCTCTTTTTGTTGGCTTTGGTTCGGCAGAAGCATTCTCACGCAGCTTTAAACAACATACGGGCTATTCACCCATTCAATGGCGACAACTGAAAACAGCTCAATATCAAAATAGCAATCTAAATCAGCCTCATCGCAATCCACATCATGATGAAAAAACCATACACGATCAGAATAAAGACTCCTACAACCCACCTGAAAAGGAGTACATCATGAAAGTAAACATCATTCAACGCGACCCTGTTTCCGTAGCCTATCTTCGCTATACCGGCCCTTATGGCGCAGCCGTTGGTCAATTTTGGGCAAAAACATTTATGCCTTGGTTAAAAGAAAATGGACTTTGCGAAAAATCCACTTATGGTATCGGACATGACGACCCCAGCATCACCAGCCCCGACAAATGCCGATACGATGCCTGTGTAGAAGTTCCCCCAGATAAGCCTTTGAGTGGAAACCCACAACGAACAACCATTCCGGGTGGTAAATATGCAGTGGTTGAATTTAAAGGGAAGCCCGATACCATCGGTGACGCTTGGACTGATTTCTTTAAAAACTGGCTGCCCTCATCTGGACTTCAA